>CAZSAF010000098.1:0-9358 GCA_964604605.1 uncultured Lachnospiraceae bacterium | reverse complement strand
CAAAAAAAGAAGGCGGAAATCCTTCTGCCGGATTTCCGTCTTCCCCGGGCCGTTCTTCTTCCTGTACAGGGGCCCGTCCGCCTGTGCAGGGGCCGCCTCAGCCATCAGACCGGGCAGACGTTTGCCGCGCGCAGCTTCTGGCTGTTCTTCGGATCCTGCTCAATGTCGAACGTGACCTTCTGACCTTCCGCCAGCGTCTTGAATCCATCCACCATGATGGCGGAAAAATGAACGAAGATATCGTCGCCGCCTTCGTCATTGGAGATGAATCCATACCCTTTTTCCGGGTTGAACCATTTCACGGTACCGCTGTGCATTTGTGACTCCTCCTTTCTCCTGCTCTCGTTTCTTACAAAAAAATTCACATGCCTTTGTAACCCATTTGACGTGCAAATGACTTACAAAAGCATGTGAAATCAAATGTGCATCGGACTGATTCTGAATATACCACAGTTTCCTTCAAAAGTCAAGAAAAAACTTTTCCGTGGATATTGTAAAATATTATGACTGTATGGTAAGATAGTATCAGTAAAGGAAATTGCAAACTATATTTGTGGAGATGAGACTATGATTCAACTTACAAAGGCCGAAGCCAAAATCATGAAAATTATATGGGCCGCCGGATGCGATCTGGACGTGCGGGAAGTAATGGGCCGCTCTGCCGCTCTCTTTCACACAGACTGGAAGCCACAGACCGTCTCCACCCTGATGGCCCGCCTGGTCAAAAAGGATATCCTCAGCATGTATCGCCAGGGAAGGACCTTCCTATACCATCCGCTGGTTCCGCTGGAAGAATTCCTGCCCTCCATGCTGCAGGATATGGTGGATTTCTGGTATGACGGGGATGCGGAAGCCGCCATCCGGGGCATTCAGCAACTGAAGTAACGGTTCCCCGTGCTGGCTTTCTTTTACCGCTAGTTTCGACAAAATGCGCACAAAACAAGCGGCGCAGAGACGCCGCCTGTTTTTGTGCGTATTATTTTTTTGCATTCTTTCCCGCAGGATTATCTGCCCTTGTCCTGCTTTCTCTGGTACAGCAGGATTCCTGCCACCGCGGCTGCCGCCACAACCAGAATCACGGTCCAGCGCACCATCTGGCTGCTGTCCCCGGTCTTGGGCGGATTGCCGCTTCCACCGGGATTGGCCGCCGCCGCGGAGGATTCCACTGTGGAGGGAGCAGCCGTGGTGGGAGCTTCGGTGGAAGGCTCCTCCGTGGTCGGTTCCTCCTGGGTGGGTGCCTCGGTGGAAGGCTCCTCTGTGGAGGGCTCCTCCTCCGGAACCGCGCTGCCGTCCATGGCGTAAAGGACTACAGTACCGGATACCTCACAGGCGGCCAGCAGCATGGGCTTCCCGCTGGGAGATTCGGCCCCGGCGATAAAGGCCAGGCCCTCCGGCGCCACATCCCCGGTAATCTCCCCGGAGAAATCCCGGGTGTTGACATAGTTGACATAGGAAGCCTGGGACGGGCTGGTCACATCGTACACCATAATGCCGCCCACTCGCTCCAGGGCCACAAAGGCGAACAGGCGGTTTCCTACCTGCCCCACCGTCACCGACTCCGGCTCCGGCCCCTTCTTGGCGCTGCGGCTGTCCACATCTATATCATCGTTGGAGCAGTTGAACCAATCCGGCAGGTACTGGTCGGTCAGGGCTTCAAACGCATTGCCGCTGTCATACACCTGCTCCATGGTTTCCGCCCGGTAGATGGAGAAGGAACGGCTGCCGTACAGATACTGCTTGGACGCATCCGGCACCGTGGTGCAGCTCTGATCCAGTACCCGCACCTCCCGGGCCTCGGTGCCGTCATCTGCCGTCAGCGTTTCCTTGGCTTCATTGGAATAGTCACCCCACTCACGGGCGTCCCCCTCGTTGGCCGTCACCAGGTAGGTGACACCGCCCACCTCGTAAACGCTGATGCCGTCCGGCATATAGACGCCCACCGCATTGTCATAGGTCTTGGGCTCATACTTGCCGTCCTCCACCAGGTCAATGGCATTCTCTTCCCGGGACAGATCCTGGAAGCCCAGGCTCCGCACCGCCGTCACCCGGCCTGCCTCCAGATCCACGGTGGCAATGGCGTTGGCCTCCTGGAGGGTCACATAGGCAGTTCGGCTGTCCGCCGACACCCCAATGTACTCCGGCTCCAGGTCCACCCGGGCCTCGTTTATCTGCCCGTTTACCTTGCCAATGAGCACCCCTTCCGCCGCCAGGCTTTCGGAATCAAAAGCCGCGAATCCGGCGTTGGTCACGGTGCCTGCCTCCAGGTCCACAATGGACACGGAGCCCTCCGGATCCACGATGCCGGCGCCGTAGCCATCCCGGGGCTCTCCCTCATTGGCCGTCAGCACCTTGTTCCCGTCCGGGGTGAAGGTGACCATATCCGGCTGTACCCCCACCTCATAGGTGGCCAGCACCTGGAAGTCATAGCCCAGCAGCAGCACCCGGCCGTTAGCCGTATAGTCCGCTGCCTGGAGCGCCACCGCAATCCGGTCGTGGTCTGTATCCACCGCCACGCTGGTCATGTCGCCGTAGGTAAAGCCGGTGATCAGTGCCTGCACATTCAGGCTGTCCGATATGGCCAGGCCCTGGGCGGTTACCTGCAGGGAGTACAGCAGGCCGTCCTGGCCGTTGACCACGTAGGCGGTCTGGGTATCCCCATTGTAGGCCACAATCTCCGCCACACCGCCGTCCCCGTTGGCCGTGCCAATGTTCACACTAGCCAGCCGCTGCAGGGTCAAATCTGCCGCCTCCTCAAAGCTGTTGTTCCGGAAAGGATTGACCGCCGGCACATCCTCCGGCTTCAGGCCGCCGGTCTCCCTGGAGGCATTGTGGGGGCCCTTCTCCTCCGAAACCGTCTCGCTGTAGTCGATTATTTCTATATCTTCCGCATTGTTATCCGTGTCCTCGAAGTTTTCCCGGCGAACCGCCTTCTTCTTGGACTGTTCCGGGCTTACCGCGCCCTCATACACCGGCGGCATCTGGGCATCTTCCTCGTCATTGCCCTGGACCGCCAGCAGATCCACGTAGCCCGCCGGACGGTTGGCATCCGTCACCGCACCGGAAAAGCTGTTATCCAGGGTCACATCCTCACTGAACAGGGCCACGGACACGCCCTTGTTGTGCAGCTGCACATCCCATTCCTGGTCCCCTTCCGGCACCTGGTAGGTCCATCCCTCCTTGGTGGCACCGCAGCGGACCAGATAGTAGCCTTTGGCCGGGATGGTACCGGCGAGGCTCAGCTCCTGCCAGGCATCGCTGTGATCCCCGTCCTCGCTGGACCGGTACTGCAGCTCCCCGCCGTTCAGGTCCACCGCCGTCTCACAGGGGTTGTACAGCTCGATGAAGCTGTGGCCGGCATTGCCGTCATCGCTGCCGCCGTAGACCTGGTTGATGATCACGTGGTCTACGGTCACATCGTATTGGCCATCCGTATTGTAGGGCGTTCCCACCGCTGCTTCTGCCTGGGCGGCGACGGTGTATTCCTCCGCCTGGGCGCCGGGGGCCTGCTCCGACTCCTGCATAGCCGGGGCACTCTCCTCCGCCCGGATCATGGTACTGCCGGAGAGCACCGAGACGGCCATCACCGCCGCCATGACGCCCGGCAGAAAACGATTCCATCGTGTTTTCATACTTTTACTCCTCCTCGAAAACTGGGATATCCAGAGATATCCAGTAAAGTTGTACCGGGCGTATGTAAATTTTCGCGCATGCTTGTGTAAAAAGTTGGGGAAGACGCCGCATTTTTGTAAAAAGTATGTTTCCAAAGATTCTGGCGTTTCCCAGATTCCGGCGTTTCCCCGGGAAAGCTCTTTGGGAAAAGGGAAACCGGGGAGGCTGGTGCCTCCCCGGTGGATGGGTCGGTTTCACCGGACATTCCGGAAATACTTTTCCAGAATCCTCTTAATATAATAGTATCTCCTGGCATAGGAATTCTCCACCCGGATCAGCTCAAAGCCGTGCTCCCGGCAGATCTCCTCCTTCCGGCGGTCCCGCTTCCGTACCGCCTCATCGGAGATATGCTCCTTGCCGTCCAGCTCAATGGCCAGAATGGGGAGGTTTCGCCCCCCGTAGGCCTTTTCATAGATCACAAAGTCAAAGCGGCCGCTGTAAAACAGGCTATCCCCGGTGGTGTTCTCCGCAAACACCTGGGAGATGGGCACCTCCTTGTGAATCTCACACCGCCGGTTGTTGTTCAAGACATTCCCCAGCGCATGGTTCAGGCTCTGCAGGAACGCCTCCTCCGTGGCGGTGCTGTAGGGCTTGACTCCCAAGGCCCGGGAGGCCAGCGGGTCGCTGGTAACGTGGGAGGCGCCGTTGGTCCGGACATAGCGTACCAACTCATACAGGTCGTCCGGCTCCCCCTCCCGGTGGAGGCGCTCCAGGTTTTTCCCGCTGGCAAAAAGAACCAGCTGCTCCCTTGCCCGTGAGGTGGCCACGTTGATCAACTCCCGGTTGTTCTTCAGCCAGCCATAGGTTTTCTCCCCGGTCTGGTCCGTCAGGGCCAGGGAAAAGAGGATCACATCCCGCTCGTCCCCCTGGAAGGCGTGCACCGTCCCGCAGGGAACATCCGTAATCCCCCGCTGGGCAAGGGCCTGGCGGATACATGCCCTCTGATTGGCAAAGGGCGTAATCACGCCAATCTTCTTCTCCCGATGCCCCAGCACGTAGCGCACAATCTGCTCCGCCTCCGCCGGCGCCGCATTCCGGCAGTCCGTCTCATCCGCCGGCATCTCCATATACACCAGCGGACAGTCGGAACGGGGCGGGCTGTCGATTTCCAGCTGACCGTTGTAATACTTCCGGTTGTTGAACTGGATAATCCGCGGGTCGCACCGGTAGTGATGGCGCAGCAGGATCTCATCGCTGACCGCGTCATTGGCCAGAAATGCCTTGTACACGGAATTTTGAATATAGTCGTACTCATCCGCCACCAGATACCGCTTTTTCAGCACCGCATTGTCCGCCGGGTCCAGCAGGATCACCGGATTCAGCTGCTGGGGATCCCCCACCAGCAGCAGCCGTTCTCCCCGGAGGATGGGCACCAGGGCCGTAGCCGTGCTGCACTGGCTGGCCTCATCCAGAATGACCAGGTCAAAGTAGGTGCCGGGCTCCCCGATTTTGTGGGCGGAGATACAGGTGGTTGCCACCAACGGGAAAATCCGCAGAAACTTCCGCACATTCTCCCCCTGGCTCAGGTACTGGTTAAAAGCCGCCACCTGCTCCTTCCCCGGCTCCATATCCAAAATGTTCCGCAAATCCTGGTTTTTGGGTTCTTCCAACCGTTTCAGATATTTGACGGAGACAAAATTCAGATAAGTCCGGAAGGCATCCTGGTCGTCCTCCAGCAGGGCTTGTGCCTGCTCCTCCGTCACCGTCCCCATCTCGTTCAACCGCCGGTCCACCTCCGCCAGCTGGCGCCCCTGCAGGTCTGCCTGAAAGGTCAGGTGGTGATTGGAAGCTAGCAGCTGCTCAATCGCCTCCCGCTGCTCTCGCAGGCTCAGGATTTCCTCATACCGCTTCAGCAAGGCTGTCAGCGCCTTGGTTTTGCGCAGCCGGTCATCCCGGTTCTTTTCCAAGGTGCTCTCAAACACCTGGCAGCTTTGGGCCACCCGGCGCAGCCTTTGGATCTGTTCCAACGCCTGCTCCACCCGCTCATCGCTACCCAGCCGGATCACCGGAAAGGGGATGGACTTGCCGTCACGGTAGGGGAGCTGCTGCAAACTTTCCACCACCGTATTCACCGGATGGTTGTTGTACGATGCCAGCAGCATCGTCTGCCCATGGAAAAAGGCGGTGACAATGGCATTGATGATGGTGTAGGATTTGCCGGTGCCGGGTGGTCCCTGGACGTAGGTCACCGGATACTTCATGGCATGGTGAACGGCCAGCAGTTGGTCCAGATTGGCCGGCCGCTTGGCCAACATCAGCGGGAAGTCCTTCCGGCGGCCCGGGCGGTTGGTCAGCTTTCCAAAAAAAGCTTTCATAGGATCGCTGGGATTCCCCTTCTCAAAGCTCCGGACAATCTGCTGATACTCCGTATCCAGATCCACCGAAAGATCCGATGCCAGTGCAATGATATAGGGGCGGTCGTCCACTCCGGACAGCTGCGGATTCCGCCGGATAATCCGATCCTTGATCTCCTCCTGGTGAGCTTCAAAATCCTCCAGCAGGCCATAATCCTCCGGGTCCAGATACCAGCGGATGCTCTGCTGCCTCCCGTTGACCGTAAACTCCTGGCAGACCGTCACCTCCTCCGCCGGGCGCAGAATCCGCTCCTTTACGTCCAGGAACAGCCGGCGGTAGGCCAGCACATACAGCGCCTCCCCACCGCTTCCCTTCACCGGCAGGCTCAGCAGGTTCACGCACAGTCGGCGCAGTTTCCGCGGAGTCCGCTGCGTCTCCGGATCCGCCTCCGCCTGAAATGCCCGCACCAGCTCTCCAAACTGCTCCTGGCTCAGGGGATACAGCCCTGTGGCCAGGCATTCCCCGTCCAGGTGGGAAATCAGCGAATAGTCGCACTGGTAAGGCTGGGTATCCAGCCGGCTGCAGTCCGCCAGATAGTCTAAAATCCGCAGGTTGGGAACCGAGCCAAACAGCGACTGATACTTTTCCGGATGCTCATCCATATCCTGGACCAGTTCCGGATTTCCCGGGTAATAGGATCCCTCCACCACCGAGGCAGAGAGGATGGAATCCAGATAGATGGTTTCCAGCTTTTTCACCGTATACTCGGATAAGTGAAACCCCTCCGCCTGCAGGCTGCGCCGGGAAACCTGGATCCCGTACACGGCAATCCAGTACCGCGTCACTTCCTCCTGCTTATTTTTGTATGTAATGCTCAGCCATTTCCTCTCATGGATAGCACGGAGAAGGCTGCCAAATATCGAACGGTTCATGTTACGGGAGCATTTCCTCTTTTCTGGACAGAATCGCCTCCGCCGCCGCGCAGGCCGGGCAGTCGCAGTACCGGGCGCCGGCTGCCTGGATCTCCCGGGCGTGGGCTGCCACCTCCTTGGTCTTCTCCGGGCCAAAAACCCGGGCTCCGCCCTCAGACTCGGCAAAGGCAATCAGCGTCTCTACCGGCATAATGTCCTCCTCCAGCTCCTCCACATACTGTTTGGTCGCCTGCGCCTCATTGGCCGTCCCCCGCGCGTCCAGCCAGGCCTGTCCCGCTGCCTTCAGCTCCGCACAGCAGGAAAAAGCGCCCAGAAGCTCTTTGGTTTTCTCCGCCACGTAATCCTGTTCTTCCTTGGTCATAATGGTTTCCTCCTTCACTGGGAATTTGCCTCTATTCTAGCACAGTCGGAGGAAAATGGCGATACGGGCAATCTGTTTTTTACTTCGATTTTTCCCCTCACAGGGACCATACTTGTTTGTTTTTGATGCCGTCTCCGGCCATGTACAAGTTCTGCGATTTCAAATCCAGCACAGCCGGAGGGAAAAAGGGATCCAGAATGGCGGTAATTCCCGTTTAACGACAATCCAGACTGGCCTGGATCATGGCATCCACATTTTCATCCTTCGCATTCAGAGGGCAATCGCAGCCGGAGCTTAAAATCAACCCTGTATTATGTCCCACATCCTCAATCAGTTTTTTACAATAATCATAGGTTTCATCTGCCGTTCCAAAGGCCAGCATAGTGGCTGGTACATCTCCCATCAAACACATACGGTCCTCTAAAATCTCTCTTGCTTTTCGCATATCCGTGGTTCCGTCCAACATCAGAATACTTTTTCTTGGGGGAAGTGCCCGCAACGTCTCCAGCTCTCGATTCCAGCAGGAATCAAAATGCTGGACCGGCACCACCCAGTGCCGCAGAGCAATTTCAATCAGCTCTTTCATATAAGGCCATGCAAATTCCATAAAGCAGTCATGGCTTATCATCGTAGGAGACGCCCTCCATCCTCCAATCCTGGCTGCAAAAGGCTTCGTCAACGTAAGCTGATATTCAAACAATTTGCACAGATACTTCTGGGCGCTGGCCATGGCCGGCTTCACAGTCTCCGGCTCTTCAATCATATCCATTAGAAAATTAGACATCTGCCGCCCTCCGCAGAAACATTCCTTGGGTGAATCAATGCTGGCCCCATTCATAACTGGTATTCCCGCCTGTTTTTTCAAAATCCGTGCGATTTTTTCATACCGAGCATATAAAGAATCGTTTTGGGAACCGGATCTCCCAGCTTTTTCTTTGCATAATGCTTGAACCATTTTTCATATCCTTCTTCTGTGATCCGAGCATAATCCTCAAAGGTCATATTTTCCTTTTCATCCATTTGCCATAGCGCATCTTCCGGCAAATCTACTCCCGGTATCTTTACCTCCGACAGCCACAACATGGCCAATGTATAGGCACACATTGTCGGCGAATGTATGGAATCCACCCCCGGATGTGCAAGGCAGAAATCCACAGCAGCTTTCCGGGCCTTTTGGGTATCTGACAAATATTCGCTGATCGACAATCCCTGCCGCCTGGCCATGTAAGCCGGGCCGTTAAAAGAAAATGGGATTTATCCACCTTTTCCATGTGAACCGCCCGCATTGTTCTTTTTACATGCAAATCAAACTCACTCATCCTCTACCTCCGCGCATAAACCATTTTTTCATTATTGATGAAAACAAATCGAAAAATAATCTCCATAAATTAGACTCTGGATAAAATTAATCATTATAGTGATATTGCGGTATAATATCCTCGGAGCAGATATTGGATCGTTTACGATGGAGGTGGCATTCTTTGAAACAAGAGGGACGTTCCTATCAGACACAGTTGGCACTGGGAAATGCTTTAAAAAAGCGGTTGGCCGCTTCTTCGCTCAATGAGATTCGTGTAGCAGATTTGACCGCAGATTGTCATTTGCACCGGAAAACCTTTTATTACCATTTCTCTGATCTATTTGAACTATTCCGCTGGGTTGTGCTGGATGATGCCAGAAAAGAAAAGATCCTTGAGCCCTCCGAGAGGAACTACAGGAAGATACTTTGCAAATGCGCAGAAATGATATCTGGAAGCAATTTCTATAAGCGGTGTCTCCAATCACCGGAAGGCAGTATGCAAATGAAAAAAGCGGTATCTGAAATCATTTATCATCATGTCTGTGAGATTATTGTAAATCTGGAAAAAGAAAAGAACACTTCGATTCGCCAGGAATATCGCGAATTTCTGGTGATTGTTTATGCCACAGCAATTGCTGAAATCTTCGTAGAGTTTGCCAGAGGAAAAATACAGATGACTCCCTCTGCCTTTGCAGAATATCTCTATACGACCATTGAAGCCGCTTTGTATGCATCCATAATAAAAAACCCCATGCCATCAATATGACATGGGATCCTATAAGCTCCCCCTGTTGGACTCGA
>CAZSAF010000097.1:0-9472 GCA_964604605.1 uncultured Lachnospiraceae bacterium | reverse complement strand
GGATCATGGAGGGCATGAAGCGCAGCGGCGCCTCCAACCCGGTGATGGTGCTGGATGAGGTGGATAAGCTGACCAAGGATTACGGCGGCGACCCGGCCAGCGCCCTGCTGGAGGTCCTGGACCCGGAGCAGAACAACACCTTTACGGACCACTACATGAATGTGCCCTACGACCTGTCCAATGTGCTCTTTGTGTGCACAGCCAACACCACGGACACCATTCCGGAGCCGCTGCTGAACCGTATGGAGGTGATCTCCTTCCCGGGCTATACGGCGGTGGAGAAGTTCCACATAGCGAAAAAGCACCTGTTGCCCAAGGCCATGGAGGCCATGGGAATCCGGGAGGAAAACCTGGAGGTGACCGAGGACGCCCTGCGGCGGATGATCGACGAGTACACCATGGAGGCAGGCGTCCGGGGGCTGAAGAAGCTCATTGACACCCTCTGCCGTTCCGCGGCAGTGAAGCTGGTGAAGAAGGAAGAGGGCAAACTGACGGTGACGGCGGACAATCTGGAAGACTATCTGGGACGGAAGCAGATCCACCGGGAAGGCCGGCTGGAGGAAGCAGCCCCCGGGGTGGTTACCGGACTGGCCTGGACCCGGGCCGGCGGTGAGATCCTCTTTATTGAGAGCAAACTGATTCCCGGCAAAGGGAACGTGCTGATCACCGGGCAGCTGGGGGACGTGATGAAGGAATCGGTGCAGATTGCCCTGAGCCTGGTCAAATCCCTGTATCCGGAGGAGACCAAGGTCCTGGAGGATCACGACCTGCACATTCATGTGCCGGCGGGCGCCGTGCCCAAGGACGGTCCTTCCGCAGGAATTACCCTGGTGACGGCCCTGGCATCCCTGTTCACCGGAAAACCGGTTTCCACCGACCATGCCATGACCGGCGAGGTGTCCCTTCGGGGTGGTGTTATGCCCATCGGCGGCCTGCCGGAGAAGCTGATGGCGGCCCAGCGGGCAGGTATTACCAAGGTGCTGATCCCCTTTGACAACCAGGAGGATCTGGAGGATGTGGCAGAGGAAGTAAAGGAAAAGCTGGAGATTACTCCGGTGAAAAAGGTGACGGAAGTGCTGGATCTTCTGCTGGGGAAATAAAGATTGTCTTGCAAGAGGGGAGAAAACGAAAAGAGAGGTTTCTCCCCTCTTTATTCCTTTGGTTCCAGCTCAGCTGCCAGGGTAAAAAGGACCTGGCGGAAGCAGGAGGCGAAATCCGGCTGCCGGTAGTCCGGGTGGAGCTGCCGCATGGCCTCCAGCTGCCGAGGAGACAGGTTGGTCATGGAGTAAATGCCCTGGGCCAGAGAGAGCAGGACCAGGAGAAAGTGTTCCTTCTTTTCCTGGGCGGCCTGGGGGAAATACTGGGAAAGGCGCCGCCGCATTCCGTCCTGGAAGGGCTCCAGGCTGCGCTTGAAGGCGGTGATCTTCTCCAGCGAGCAGTTCTTTTCAATGGTGGTGTGATGGGCGGAGAGCAGCCGTAGCAGCTGCGGGCGATGCTGGACGGTGTCGGTGACAATCCGGCAGTAGCTTTCACGGCTGCGCAGGGCATCCTCCTCCATCTGCCGGTCCATGTCCTCCATCCACCGGCAGTATTCCTTGGAGAGAATGTCCAAAAAGATTTCCTCTTTGGTCTCGTAATAATTGTAGATATTGGAGCGGCAAATGGAGGTGGATTTGGCAATCTCCTTGATGTTGATCTCCTCGTAATCCAGGGTTTCATACAGCTCCTCACAGGCCCGGATAATTTCCTGCTGGCGGTTGACCGTCAGCTTTTCTCGTGTCACTTTCTTCTTGCTCATGGAAGCCTCCTGCCCTTTAGTATACCATGCTCCCAGGGGAGACTCAACCATTTTTACTTTTGGCGGTTGCCGTGGCTGTGCGGTACGTGCTATAATAAGGCAGTCGGCAATGGGGCCGGCTGCCTTTCCGGCTATGGCGCGGAGAGAGAAAAACGATCCGAAAAGAAAGAGAGAATTCCATGGAAACAGAAGGACGGAAGCTTTGGCGGGTAGTGTACCCGGTATTGACATATTGGGGCGTGACGTTGCTGGTATCGGTGCTGTTCAGCATGGGTGTGGTGACCTATGTGGTGTATCAGAACGGCATCAACGGTGTGCTGGATTTTGAGAAGCTGATGGAGGACGCGCTGATTATGCTCTCAAATTATATGTATGAGATGAGCATTGCCACTGCGGTTCTCACCCTGCCGCTGATGCTGCTGTACCGCCACTGGGATAAGAAGCGGGCCCTGCGCCTGGGAAAGGTTCGGCGCTTTGAGAAGCCGCAGCCGCTGGCCTACCTGCCGGTGGTGGTGCTAGGCCTGGCTTCCTGCCTGCTCCTCAACAACCTGATGAACCTCAGCGGGCTGATGGGCGCTTATGACGCGGTGGCGGAGGAGCTGTCCGGCATTTTGTATCAGGGAAGATTGATCTGGGAAATCCTGGGAGTGGGTATTCTGGTGCCCATTGCGGAGGAGCTGGTGTTCCGGGGGGTGACCCAGTCCCGGATGAATGAGTATTGGGGAAGAAAATATGCCATTTTCCTTTCGGCGCTGATGTTTGCCGCCATCCACGGCAATCTCCTGCAGGGCCTGTACACGCTGCCTCTGGGCCTGTTCATGGGGTATGTATATGACAAGTACCACACGCTGCTGGCGCCGATCCTGTTCCATGCGGCGGCCAACATTCTTTCGGTGACAGCCTCCGAGCTGGGATATCTGAATTTCATGGCGGATTCGGAGATTTTGACCTGGGGGATCACCGTGGGGGCGGCGGTGGTGCTGCTGGGCGTACTGTATGTCATCCATGACAAGGTGTGGCTGCGGGAATTCACCGAAGAATCCGAAGCCCCTTCGGATGGCAGGTAATGTCCATACCGGTATATTCCCCGGGCACCTCTCCGTCTGTGTGCAGGGGAAGAGGCTTGTCCAGCTGCAGGGAGGCCTGACGGCAGCGGAGGGCGTAAACACCCCGGAACCGGGTGTGGCGGCTTCCGGCAAAGGCGGCAACCAGCACCAACGCCAGGCGGGCCCGGGAACGGGCGGTGACCACGCACAGGTTCAGCCAGCCATCATCCGGCACCGCATCCGAGGCAAAGCGGAAGCCGCCTCCTTCGTAGGGAAGGTTGTGGCAGGATACAAAGGCAATGTCCTTCAGCTCTGCAGGCGGGCCGCCGTCCACGGAGAGGGTGCCGTCTGTCCGGCGGCACAGCAGAATTTGTTTCAGCCCCAGGATCAGGTAGGCCAGCTTGCCCAGGTGGACAGCGTTGAACAGCCGTTTCATCCGGCTGTGGTTGATGCAGCGGCAGACAGAGGCATCGTAGCCCATGCCGCAGCTGACCAGAAAACGGCGACCCTGGGAAGCTCCATCCCGGGAGAACCGCGCCTCCCCAAAGTCCAGGTCCTGCACGGTGGGATGGTGAAGCATATTTTCCACGGCCTGCTGTGGGTCCGGGGAAAGGCCCATGCCCCGGGTGTAATCGTTGCCGGAACCGGTGGGCAGGCAGCACAAAACCGGGTGGTTTTCCAGGTGAAAGCCGTTGAGCGCCTCGTTGAGGCTTCCGTCCCCGCCCATGACGGCGATTACCGGTGCCGGATCCTCCGGCTTTTCCGTGAGGGCTGCGGCCAGGCGGACGCCGTGGCCGGGGTATTGGGTTTGGAATTCCTGAAAGGCAAGATCCGCCGGAAGAGAAGCGCGCAGCTTCTCCCAGATGATTTTTCCTTTGCCGGAACGTGAGTGTGGATTGACAAGAAAACGCAGCATGGTATTTCCTCCCTTTCCACAGTATAGCACAGGCTGGAAAAATTGTGTGAAAAAACCAAAAAACTTTTCTCGATTTTTTTGCAGGAAACACTTGACAATTTGGTTGGAACCAAGTATACTAACTAGGCGGTCGGAAATAAGGTGACGAACAAGGGGTCTTAGCTCAGCTGGGAGAGCATCTGCCTTACAAGCAGAGGGTCATAGGTTCGAGCCCTATAGGCCCCATTCTATGGCGGAGTAGCTCAGTTGGCGAGAGCACACGGTTCATACCCGTGGTGTCAGGGGTTCAAATCCCTTCTCCGCTATTCAGTTTACCTGGATTCTTTGGAATCCGGGTTTTTTGTTTCCCGGGTTTTTGTTTCATGGAAGATTTCGTTTCCTGCCGTGGGGCAGCAGAATCCGCCGTTTATAAGCGGCGGGGAAAAGGAGCTTTTACGACATGAAAAAGATGTTGGTAGTGGTGGACATGCAGGTGGACTTTGTAAACGGCGCCTTGGGGACGCCGGAGGCCCAGGCCATTGTGGAGCCGGTGCGGGCGCGGATTCAGCAGGCCCGGCAGGAGGGGACGCAGGTGGTGTTCACCCTGGATACCCACAGGGAAGACTATCTGGAAACCCAGGAAGGGAGGAACCTTCCGGTCCCCCACTGTATACAGGGAACCCCCGGCTGGCAGCTGGTGCCGGAGCTGCGGGAGCTGGCCAGGGGCTGCGTGCAGCTGCCCAAGCCCACCTTTGGCAGCATGGCCCTGGCCCGGCTGGCGGAGCGGGAACAGGTGGAGGAAATTGAGCTGATTGGCCTGTGCACGGATATCTGCGTGATCTCCAATGCCCTGCTGTTAAAGGCGGCCCTGCCGGAGGTGCCCATCTCCGTGGATGCGTCCTGCTGCGCCGGGGTGACGCCGGAGAGCCATGCCAACGCCCTGACCGCCATGCGGGTGTGCCAGGTGCAGATCCGGGGCGAACAGCAGGAGGCTTAAGCAGGCGGCCTGCCGGGCAGCAGGGGCTGCCCGGGCCGGATCCGGAAACCGCATGTCCGCACGCTGGACAGCCCGGAGGCCTTGTGATATAGTAGTAGGAAACGACAAATTAATTTGCCGCTTCCTGTGGCCGCCGGAGAGCGGCCCGGAACAAAAGCAGCGGCGGGAGGTCACAGTGGACTTGGATTTAGGTAAGATTCGGTTGGAGATTAATGGGATTGATGAACAGCTGGCTAAGCTGTTTGAGCAGCGAATGCACCTGGTAAGCCAGGTGGCAGAGTATAAAATCCAGACCGGCAAGGCGGTGTTTGACCCGGAGCGGGAACGGCAGAACCTGGAGCGGGTGGGCCAGTACGTGGAGAGTGAGGAGGACCGCCAGGGAATGCGGGAGATCCTGGCGCACATTATGTCCATCAGCCGCAAGCGGGAATACCGGCAGCTGGTGGAAAACGGGAAGGCGGAGCCCACTGGCTTTACCATGGTGCGGGAGCTTCCCCTGGAGGGCAAGCGGGTGGCATACGCCGGCGTGGAGGGGGGCTTTGGCTATGAGGCGGCGGTCCGCTTCTGCGGCGGAGAGGGCGAGCGCTTTGCCGTGCCCAACCACCGGGCAGTGCTGCAGGCGGTGGATGAGGGCCGCGCCGATTACGGAGTGCTCCCCATTGAAAACTCCTCGGCCGGGGCGGTGACGGATGTCTATGACTCTCTGCTCAGCTACAACGTCTGCCTGGTGGCGCAGATGACCCTGCCGGTGGTTCACTGCCTTCTGGGGGTGCCGGGGGCGCAGCTTTCGGACATCCGCCAGGTCCACTCCCATCCTCAGGCGCTGATGCAGTGCGGCCCGTACCTGGGCGGCCATCCCCAGTGGGAGCAGGTGCCGGAGAACAACACGGCCGCCAGCGCCAAGATGGTGGCGGAATGGGGGGACCGGAGCCAGGCGGCGGTGGCCAGCCAGGCGGCAGCTTCCCTGTACGGACTGCAGGTGCTGGCCCCTTCCATTCAGCAAAGCACGGACAACACTACCCGGTTTGTGATTGTGACCCGGGAGCATCTGTACCGGGAGGATGCCTCCAAGCTTTGCCTGTGCCTGGAATGCCGGCATGAAACCGGCAGCCTGTACCAGATGCTGTCCCACTTTGCCTACAACGGACTGAACCTGACCCAGATCGAGTCCCGGCCCATCCCCGGCCGCAACTGGGAATACCGTTTCTTCCTGGACGCCGAGGGGAACCTGAAGGACCCCGGCGTGCAGAACGCCCTGAAGGGGCTGCAGGCGGAGGCCGCCCTCTGCCGGATTCTGGGAAATTGCTAGGAGAGATACCATGAAGAGAGAAATGATTTTATATCGGAACTTTGAACACCAAGACCTGTTTGACGGTATGTGCCGGCTGATGGCAGGGGACGGGGAGGAGGAGCTGTTTCCCATTCTCAACGGCCTGGTGGAGATGGCCAACACTCACGGCTTTGAGGGAAACGTGTGGCACAATTTCCTGGCCTACGTGCTGGCCAACCATGAAAATGCCTTCAGCACCACCTGTGAGATCCGCGGCAAGGTGGAGGGGGATATTAATACCCTGGCCCTCCACGATTTCCGGATATTCCAGGAGCTCTTTGCCTATGACCTGGAAGAGCTGGACCGGGAGCTGGGTACAGATGTATTTGGCATTTTGAAGCATTACCGCAGCGCCACCGGCGCCAGCAAGGTATTTAACACCCGGATCCGGGACCGGATTGAGGAGCTGAGCCTGCACCTGGCGGCCACCCGGACACCGGAGGAGTTCCTGGACTGTGTGGTACAGTTTTACAAGGAATTTGGGGTGGGCAAATTCGGCCTCCACAAAGCCTTTAAGGTGGAGCACGGCCTGGATGGCCAGGCGCAGATTGTGCCCATCACCAAGACCGAGCATGTGAGCCTGTCGGATCTGGTGGGATATGAAATCCAAAAGCAGAAGCTGGTGGAGAACACGGAGGCCTTTGTGGCCGGGCGGAAGGCCAATAACTGCCTGCTGTACGGGGATGCCGGCACCGGAAAGTCTTCCAGTATCAAGGCTATCCTCAACGAGTATTATGACCGGGGCCTGCGGATGATTGAGATCTATAAGCACCAGTTCCAGGATCTGACCTCGGTGATCCACCAGATCAAAAACCGGAATTACAAGTTCATCATCTACATGGACGACCTGTCCTTTGAGGATTTTGAGATTGAGTACAAGTACCTGAAGGCCGTGATTGAGGGAGGCCTGGAGCGCCGCCCGGAAAATGTGCTGATCTACGCCACCTCCAACCGGCGGCATCTGATCCGGGAAAAGTTTACGGACAAGCGGGAGGCGGACGACGAGCTGCACAGCTCCGACACGGTGCAGGAAAAGCTGTCCCTGGCCTACCGGTTTGGCGTGACCATCTACTACGGCAAGCCGGAGAAAAAGGTGTTCCAGCACATTGTCAAGACGCTGGCGGAGCGGAACGAGATTGCCATGGACGAGGAAAAGCTGCTGCAGGAGGCCAACGCCTGGGAGCTGCGCCACGGCGGCATGTCCGGCCGGACCGCAACCCAGTTTATCACCCACTTGCTGGGAAAAGAACCAAAACAGAAGGAGGAGTGAACCATGCAACAGGAAGTTTTGGATGCTCTGAAAAAGAGGAGAAGTATTCGGAAGTACAAGCCGGAGCAGGTTTCGGAGGAGCTGCTGCAGGCGGTGCTGGAGGCGGGGACCTACGCGCCCACGGCCATGGGCCGCCAGGATCCGGTGATGGTGGTGGTGCAGGACCCGGCCCTGCGGGAGAAAATCTCCCGGATGAACCGGGAAGTCGCGGGCGGCACCTCTGATCCCTACTATGGTGCCCCCACGGTGATCCTGGTGCTGGCGGACGGGACCCATCCCAACTATGTTCAGGACTGTAGCCTGGTGCTGGGCAACCTGATGAACGCCGCTTACGCGGTGGGCCTGGGATCCTGCTGGATCAATCGGGAGAAGGAAATGTTCGACTCCCCCGAGGGCAAAGAGCTGCTGAAGGAGTGGGGACTGCCGGAGACCTTCCGGGGCGTAGGCGCCTGTATTCTGGGCTATCCGGACCAGGAGCTGCCGGATGCCAAGCCCAGAAAAGAAGGGTACGTGATTCGGAAGTAAAAGAAAGCCGGATTCGAAACAGAATATAAGCGCATGTATGCCTGCCTCTATTTTGGCCCATACTTTTCTGTAAAAGCGTGGATCCAGGAGGCAGGCATTTATGATTGTCACATCCAGAACCCAGGCAGGCGCGCCTCTTTCCGATGAGGAAATGAAACAGGTATCTCTGACGGAAAATCCCCGGATTGACCGGATCCTGCAGCAGGTGCTGATGCGGTTGAACCGGGAAGAGGCGGAGGCCGGCGCAGGAAGCGGGGAAAAGCCGCGGTGAGCCGGCCGGCTCAGGGGAACGGCTATGGGGAGCTGTCGGGCAGCTTACCCGTTGCCGCCCACCTGGTACACCAACCGCACCGCGCTGCCCTCCAGCTGCTCCACGCTCTTTAAGCGGAATTCCACCGGGCTGCTCTCCATTAAAAACGGGGATTGTTCAAACACGGTGACCGTGTCCGGGCTTCCGTCCGACGCCGGGGCCAGCAGAAGGCTCAGCTCATCCGCCACGCCCTGCTGCACAAAAGTCCAGTTGATGGTGCTGCCGCCGCAGATCAGCAGGGTGCGGATGCCAAACAGCCGGTACAGCTTTTCACAGGCCGCACGGCAGTCCAGGGAATCCTTCCCGGCCAGAATGTAGGAGACGCCCCGCCTCTGCAGGTAAGCCCGGTAAGCGGCAGAGGCTTTTTCTGTGAGCACTTCAATGACATGGGAGGCCGGGCGCCCGGCCTTCCGGAAGGTGCCGGATTCCCAGCCCACCTCCCCCAGCGGGTCTATGGAGACATAGTAGAGGGGAGCGTTGGTCTCCGCCGCAATATTTTCTTCCAAAGCCGGGATGGGCCCTTCCTCCAGCTCCGGCTCCCGCCAGCCGGTAAATTCCCGGGTGGTTACGGTTCCATACAGCCAGGCGTCCGCCTGATAAGCTCCGCGGCCATATTCCCCGCTGGCCGTCCGGGGGGCGGGCAGCCCCATAAAGGGCTCGGTAATCTTGCCGTCCAGGCCGCTGAGAATGTGAAGGATTACCTTCGGTCTTTCCATCTGTCTCATCCTCCTTACCGGTTTTCCATTTTCTGTGCGACTTCGTCAATGATCCCCATGGCTTTGAGGCTCCGGGGGTAGCCCACATAAGGCAGGCACTGCTCCACCACGCTGTACATTTTTTCTTTCCCATTGCCCACGCCAAAGTTGCCGGCGGTGTGGCCCCGCAGCTGGTTTTCGCAGCCGCCCTGGGCCAGCAGGAAGCAGAAGGTGATCATTTCCCGTTCCGCATCGGAGAGGCCGTTGCGGGTATAGTAGTCGCCAAAGCAGTTGTCCGCCAGCCAGCGGTTGATGTTGCGGCGCAGCGTCAGCCCTTCGGTCTGGCGCTTCTCCATGTCCGGCCCAAACAGTTCCACCTGCTTGGCCAGCCCCTTCTCAAACCGGGATGCGGCGTCCGTGGTGCCCTGGGCGGGCAGGGGCAGTGTAATCTGGTGCTGCTCCATCACCTCGTTGGCAGTTTCCAGAAACGCGTAGACACGGCCAATGGGGCGTTTCTTTTGCCAACGTTGGACACGCGGCAGCACAAAATCTGTGATGGCGAAGCCATTAGCGTTCGAGAAACGAACGCGCAGCCAGTCCATCTGT
>CAZSAF010000096.1:6533-9605 GCA_964604605.1 uncultured Lachnospiraceae bacterium | reverse complement strand
CTGCTGGTTTCCGGCGACTATCTGAATTTTCACCCGGCGCTGGTGCTGCCGTAAGGAGGGCGTTTATGAAATTCTTTCACCTTTCCGATCTGCATATCGGGCTGAAGCTGATCAACCGGGACCTGCGGGAGGATCAGGAATACATTCTGGAACAGATTGTGGCCATGGCCATCCGGGAGCAGCCGGAGGCGGTGGTCATTGCCGGGGATGTCTATGACCGGGCCGTCCCCTCCGCAGAGGCGGTGGAGGTCTTTGACGGGTTCATCTCCCGGCTGACCGAAGCCCTGCCGGAGACGGAGATCCTGGTGATTAGCGGCAACCACGACAGCGGGCCGCGGCTGGGCTGCTTCCGGCGGGTGCTGGCCCGCCAGCAGGTGCACATCGCGGGGATGCCGCCCCAGCGGGAGGACGAGTACCTGGAGCAGGTGACCCTGGAGGATTCTTGGGGACCGGTGCATTTCTATTTGCTTCCCTTTGTGCGGCCTTCCATGGTCCGGCAGGTGGTGGGCGCTGGTGAGAGCGGCAACAGCCTGTCCTACCAGGAGACGGTGGCCCGGCTGCTGGCCCGGGAGGAAATCCATACGGAGGAGCGGAACGTGCTGGTGAGCCACCAGTTCTATCTGCCTGCGGGCAAAGACCCGGAGGAGATGGAGCGGATGGATTCGGAGGTGCTCACTGTGGGCAACATTGACCAGGTTTCGGCGGAGGTGCTGGCGCCCTTTGACTATGCGGCTCTGGGCCACATCCACAAGCCTATGTCGGTGGGCAGCTCCCGGTACCGTTACTGCGGCACGCCGCTGGCCTGTTCAGTCAGTGAAGCCGGCCAGCAGAAAGGCGTGATCCGGGTGGAGCTGGGGCCCAAGGGGGAGGTGCGGACCACGGTGCTGCCCCTGACGCCGCTGCGGCAGGTGCGGGTGCTCCGGGGGACCCTGGAGCAGGTGCTGGGCCAGGGCTGCGGGGATTTTGTGACGGTGGTCCTCACAGACCCGGGGGATCTGGACGTGGGGGAGATGCAGGACCGGCTGCGGGCAGCCTTCCCGTATCTGCTGGAGATCCGCCGGGAGCTGCCCGGCAGGCCCCGGGAGCAGCATGCGCCGGTGCGGCAGGAGAAGCTGCCGCCGCTGGAACTCTGCCGCCGGTTCCTGGGGGAGCTGGATGCGGCCAAGGAGGAGATTCTGCGGGATGTGATCCACACCGTGCAGGAAGGGGGAGGAGAATGAGACCGATTCAGCTGACCATGCAGGCCTTTGGGTCCTACGGAAAACGGACGGTGATTGATTTTGAAAAGCCTAACCAGAACCTGTTTCTGATCACCGGGGATACCGGGGCGGGTAAGACCACCATTTTTGACGCCATTGTCTTCGCCCTCTACGGGGAGGCCAGCTCCGGCAATTGCAAAAAGGACGGGCCGGAGCTTCAGAGCCAGTTCGCGGCGCTGGACCAAGAGCCCTTTGTGGAACTGCGGTTCCGGGAGGGAATCGGGCCGGAGGCCCGGGAGTACACGGTGCGCCGGGTTCCCCGGCACCAGCGCCGGCTGAAGCGGAAAGCAGGCATCCGGCCGGAGAGCGCTTCCGTGTCCCTGATTCTGCCGGACGGAACCGAGTATCCCCAGAAGGAAGCAAACCGGAAGCTGGCGGAGATTGTGGGACTGAGCAAGGCCCAGTTTATGCAGGTAGCCATGATTGCCCAGGGGGAATTTATGGAGGTGCTCCGGGCCAGCTCGGATCAGAAAAAGGAAATCTTCCGGAAGCTGTTCCACACGGATTTGTATCAGGCCATAGGGGAAGAACTGGGCCAGCGGCGAAAGGCGCGGGAGCAGGAGCTGGTGACGGCCTGGAAGGCCTGCCAGCGGGAGGCGGCCCGGGTGGAGGCGGTGCCGGAATGGGAGAGCGCACGGGAGCTGGAGGCCCGGGCAGCCCAGGTGGCCGAGGCCAAGAACCTTTCGGTCACGGAGCTGGAGGCCTTGCAGGAAACCCTGGTCCGGGCCTGCGACTTCCTGCGGGAGCGGCTGGTCCAGGCAGAACAGGGCTTTCAGGAGGCAGGGGCCCGGCGGGATGCCAGCCTGAAGGCCCTGGCCGGGGCCCGGAATCTGGAGAAGCTGTTTGTCCAGCTGGAGCAGGCGGAGCAGACGCTGGCCGCCTGTGCGGCGGAGGAGCCGGAAATCCGGGAAAGGGACAAGCTGGCCGCCTGCATCCAGAGCGCCTGGCAGGTGGAAGCGGTGTACCGGCGGTACCGGGATGCGGCCCAGGCGGAGGCGGAGACCCGGGAAAAGCTGCAGCGGGAGCAGGAGGCCCTGCCCGGACTGCGGGACCAGGCCCGGCAGGCGGCGGAACAGGAGGCAGCGGCCCGGGAACAGCGGGACCGGCAGCTGGCCGCCTGCAGCCAGACAGAACAACGGGTGCAGCGGGCCCTGGAGACCCTGGACAAGCTGGAACAGGCGAAGGCGCTGGTGCAAAGGAACCAGAAGCTCCAGGCGCAAAAGGAGAAAGCCCTGGGCCAGGCCCTGGAGGACCAGGAACACCGGGAGGGCCAGGAGCGGGAGTGGAGAAGGCAATCGGAGGCGCTGGAAGGGGCGGAGGCCCGGCTGGTCCAGTGCCGGAACCGGCTGCGGGAGATTCGGGAGAGAGAGGCAGATGTCCGGGAGGCAGAGCGGCAGCAGAAAGCGTTATCAGCGCAGGACACGGCGGTAAAGGCTGCGCAGGAGGAGTACGGCCAGATCCGGGAGCGGTACCGGGCAGCCCAGGAACAGTATGAACGGGACCGCCAGGCTTTTCTGGATGCCCAGGCAGGTTTTCTGGCCCGGGAGCTGCGTCCCGGCGAGCCCTGCCCGGTCTGCGGCTCCCGGGAGCATCCCCGTCCCTGCCCGGAGGCGGAAGGGCTGGCGGACATCAGCCGGGAAAAACTGGAAAAACAGCAGAAGAAGGTCAGCCGGCTGCGGGAAGAACAGGAGCAGAAGGCAGGGGCGGCCCAGAACCAGACAGCCCGCCTGGAGGAGAAACGGCAGAACTTCCGGGAGGCGGTGCAGCGGCTGCGGCGGCAGGCCGGGGAGCTGCTTCCTGCGGAGGGGCCGGT
>CAZSAF010000096.1:0-6433 GCA_964604605.1 uncultured Lachnospiraceae bacterium | reverse complement strand
CGGTGCAGCGGCTGCGGCGGCAGGCCGGGGAGCTGCTTCCTGCGGAGGGGCCGGTGACCGGGAAACCGATTTCCCAGGGAGGGCAGCTGCCGTCCGGAAAAACATTCCTCCAGGAAGGAACGCTGTCCGATAACACGTTTTTAGAAGAAATCCGGCAGCGGCTGGCGCGCCGGAAACAGGAGCTGAGCCAGGAGGAAGCGGGCGGACAGCAGCAGGTGAAACAGCTGGAGACACTACGGGCACAGCTGCAGAAATCAGAGGAGACCCGGCAGCAGCGGCAGCAGGCGGTGGAGGAGGCCCGGCGGCAGGCAGCGGTAGCGGCGGAGGCGCTGGCAGCCAGCCAGGCGGCCCGGGAGCAGCTGCAGGACCAGCGGGATTTTTCGGACCGGCAGCAGGCAGAGGCGGCTCTCTGGGATGCCAGGAAGGCCCGGGACGCCCGGGAGGCGGCGTATCGCCAGGCCCGGGAAAACAAGGAAAAAGCGGAGGCTGCCCGGCAGCAGGCGGAAACACTGGTGGAGCGGTACCGGCAGGAGCTGCCGGAGCAGCAAGCGACCCGGCAGCAGCGTCAGCAGGAATACCAGGAGGCTTGCAACGCCCGGAAACTGGCGGAGGTGGAATGGCAGCAGCTGACAGGCCGCTATTCCCGTCAGGAGGCGGAGGAACTGCAGCAGCAGGTGCATGACTTCCGAACCCGGAAAGCGGCGGCGGGCCAGCTTCAGGCGTCCGCCCGGGAGGCCATCGGCGGGCAGCCCCGGCCGGTGCTGGATCAGCTGGAGCAGGAGGCAGCGGAGACGGAAGCGGCCTGGCAGGCGGCCCAGGGGGCGCGGGAGAGGCTGCAGACCGTGTACCGGACCAATCGGGGCGCATGGGGGGCTCTGGAGGCCCAGATGGAGAGCCGGAGGCAGGCGGCGGAGGCCTACACACGGCTGGACAGCCTGTACCGGATGGTCACCGGCAACGTCAGCGGCGCTCGGATGGATCTGGAGACCTATGTGCAGCGGTATTACCTGGAGCAGATCCTGGAGGCGGCCAACCGCCGGTTCCGGGACATGACCGCCGGCCAGTTTGAGCTGCGGATGTACAGCCTGGAAAAAGCAGGGGAGGGTAAAAACCATGGCCTGGATCTGATGGTCTATTCGGCGGTAACCGGACAGGAGCGGGAGATCCGGACCCTTTCCGGCGGCGAGTCCTTTATGGCGGCCCTCTCCCTGGCCCTGGGCATGGCAGACCAGATTCAGGCCAGCTCCGCCGCCATTCATCTGGATATGATATTTATTGACGAGGGCTTTGGCTCCCTGGACGATCACGCCCGGAGCCAGGCGGTAAAGGTGCTGCAGCGGATGGCCGGGGGCTCCCGGCTGGTGGGCATTATCTCCCATGTGACAGAGCTGAAGCAGGAGATTGAGGACCAGCTGCTGGTGACCAAGGACGAGGAAGGCAGCCATGTCCGGTGGCAGATCAGTTGAGCAGGAGGAGCGTAGAGTGATACAGAAAACAGCCATTGTGGGAATGGGCGCCCTGGGGCTGCTCTACGGGGAGAAGATTGCCACGGCCCGGGGGCCGGAGGCGGTATCCTTTGTGATGAACCCGCAGCGTCTGGAACGGTACCGCAGCACGGTGATTGACTGCAACGGGGAAAAGAAAACCTTCCGAATGGAGTCCAGCGAGACAGCGGCGCCGGCGGAACTGGTGATTCTGGCAGTGAAATACAAGGGGCTGGCTTCCGCCCTGGATACCATGGCCTCCAGCGTAGGGCCGGAGACGGAGATCCTCTCGGTGATGAACGGCATCACCAGCGAGCAGAAACTGGCCCGGCGCCCCTCGGAGGTGGAGATGTTTGCCGGAACCGTGATCCCCATGGCGGAGGCCCGGGGCATTCCGGTGCCGGCCAACCGCTTCCTGTACCAGAGAATTCGGGAGATGGAGGAGGGGGATACAGAGGATAGATCAGCAGATTAATGAGGGCATAAGAATATGAAAATAGAGAATTGGGTAGTACAGTTTTATGCAGAGCAGCACCAGAAAGCTTTGTATTATGCCCTGGAACTCTTAAATGGAAAGGAAGGGCAGTCTGCCGAAGAAGGTAAGCAACAGTATGTTCGGCAAAAGATAAACCGGTTGGAAAAGTTGCTGGATGCCAGCCAAGATGATGCAGCCAAAACAGTCTGTCAGGAGATGCTTCCGGCTTTTTGGTCGGAGGGGAAATATCCATGCACTTCCGGGATATGGTTTTGCGGCAAGAAAAAGAAGAGGATCGGGAATCTTTTTTGAAGTTGCAAAAGGAGAATCTTACAGCTTTCCATAGAGAGTCGGAGCGGGAACTTTGGAAAGAGTACAGGGGAGAGAAAATCGCGGGGACCATTGAGGAGAGAATAACAGGGGAGTATGTGGAATATTGTGCCTTGAGAAGTGTGAACACGTTCGGATGGGAAATCGAGGTGGGAATTCTGAGACAGTGGACAGGTCGAAAAATAGGATTCCATGCGGTAACCGCTTTTTTGGACGCTGCCTCCAAGCGTCTGCAAATTAATTGCTTTCGAGTGCAGATTGCAGGGGACAACTATACAAGCCAGGCGTTGTTTGAAAAAATCGGTGCCGTGCCGAATGGACTCAGCTTGTTTCAGCTGTGCCAGATGTGCAGTGAGGAGGAGATTCAAGAATTTGAAAACCGGTATAAAGATCAATTAGATGATTCATTGCTTCGGGTGGCGGAAAAGTTCCAAGTGCCGCCGGAAAAACTTTTGAGCCATGCGCTGGAGTACAAACTCCAGTGGCCGGCAAAATGCTCTGAAGTAGGAGGAAGTGCAACTTGAAATATTATATCAGCGACCTGCACCTGTGCTGCCGGGGCCAGGTGCGGGGGGACGGGCCCAATTACGACGGACGGCCTTATGACAGCCTGGAGGAGATGCACCGGGACATGCGGGAGCGGTGGAACCGAAAAGTGACCAACGGGGACATGGTATATATTCTGGGAGATATTGGCATGCGGGGAAAAAATGAGGAGCTGATTTCCCAGATGGCCTGCCTGAAGGGGCGGAAGGTGCTGGTCAAGGGCAACCACGATGACCTTTCGGATTACCGGCTTCAGCAGCTGTTTGCGGAGATCTGCGATTACAAGGAGCTCCATGACACGGCGGACAAGGTTCCTTACAAGGTAATCCTGTCCCATTATCCAATCCTCATGTGGAACGGCCAGCACCGGGGCAGCATTCTGCTGTACGGCCACACCCACAATTCCCTGGAGGATGCGTTTTTCCAGGAAAGCGTGGCGGCTATGAATCGGAATCCGGCCATCCGCCATGAGGGGGAGCCGATGTTCCGGGCCATCAATGTCGGGTGCATGCATTCCTATATGGGATATGAGCCCCGGAGCCTGGAGGAGTTGCTGGCGGGAACCAGTCGATCAGACGAAAGCTTCAGCAGAAAATGAAGGAGTAAGTTTATGCATCTGAGAGAAGAATTGCAAAAAGGATGGGAAACGGCATTCCTGAACCGGAATACGCATTCCAATCTGGCATATCGTCCAGAATTTGTTTCGAATGATTACCGGCAGGGGCGATTGGTTCTTTCTGCGATTGAACAGGAGCTTCAACGTTGTGATGAATTTCAAATCAGTGTAGCTTTTATAACCCAGGAAGGCGTTACCCCATTGTTGCAAATTTTGCGGGAATTGGAGCAAAAGGGGATCCCAGGAAAAATTTTGACGACAGATTATCAACTGTTCAGTGAGCCGGAAGCATTGGATAAACTATACTCGCTTCATAATATTCAGCTGAAAATGTTCTGGACGCAGGATAGAGAGGATGGCTTTCATACCAAGGGGTATATTTTTCGGCAGGGGGAATTATACCGAATTTTAGTAGGAAGTGCCAATCTTACTGCTAAAGCCCTAAAGGTGAATCGAGAATGGAATACGAAATTGGTAGGCTATTCTTCTGGAGAAGCGGTGGGGGCTGTCATTCGAGAATTTCAGGAGTTATGGGAAGCTCTGGAAAGTCTGGAATATGTGGATTTTATAGAAAATTATCGAGTTCGATACCGGCTGGCAAAAGAGCAGAGAAGGATTGCCCGGCAAACACAGATTCCATCTCTGGACCAATATCGATTGGAACCCAATGCTATGCAGGTAGAAGTGGTAAAAAATGTCCAAAGATTGTGGAAGGAGGGAGCCGATCGAGGACTTTTGATTTCTGCCACCGGTACAGGAAAGACCTATGCATCTGCTTTCGCTTTGCGGGAATTGCGCCCTAAGCGATTGCTTTTTCTAGTACACAGGGAGCAGTTAGCGAAGCAGGCGTTGAAAAGTTTTCAACGGGTATTTGGTTCTCGGCGGGAAAATGGAAAGCCATATCAATATGCATTGCTTTCCGGAAATACATCCTACAATTTGAAAAAAATACAGGATGCTGATTTGATTTTTGCAACTATGCAAACAATGAGCAAGGATTGGGTAATGCATTCTTTTTCGCCGGATGCTTTTTCCGCGATCTGTTTGGATGAAGCGCATCATACGGGAGCGGGAAGCTATCAAAAAATTATGGAGTATTTTCATCCGCAGTTTTGGTTTGGTATGACAGCCAGCCCAGATACGAACCGATTTGATATATATAAAATTTTTCAGCATCATATTATTTACGAAATTCGCTTACAGCAAGCCCTGGAAGAGGGGTTGTTATGTCCCTTCCATTATTTTGGCATTACAGATCTTACAGTAGAAGGCGAGCCTATTGGAGATGTAGATAATTACGAAAATTTACGAAGCTTTCGAAGATTGGTTTGCGATGAACGGGTACGTTATATTATTCAACAAGCAAAATATTATGGGTATAGCGGCGATCGGGTAAAAGGTTTGATTTTTTGTAGCCGTAAAGAAGAGGCCAGGCAGCTGTCGGAAAAATTTAACCAACAAGGTTATCGAACCGAGGTTCTGACCGGTGAGGATAGTGAAGCCAGGCGGGAAGCAGTGATAGAACGGCTGGTTAAACCGGTTTCATTGGAAAATCGAGAAACAGACGATTACTTGGATTACATATTTACGGTGGATGTTTTTTCTGAAGGCGTAGATATTCCGGAGGTGAATCAAGTCATTATGCTGCGGCCGACCCAGTCAGCTATTGTATTTGTACAGCAGCTGGGGCGAGGACTTCGAAAAGCAAATGGAAAGGACTATGTGGTGATTCTGGATTTTATAGGAAACTATAAAAATAATTTTTTGATTCCTATTGCGCTCTCAGGCGATCGCAGTTATAACAAAGATAATGTGCGGCGTTATGTTATGGAAGGTGACCGAGTAATTCCAGGGGTTTCTACAATTCATTTTGATGAAATTAGCCGGAAACGAATTTTTGCTTCCATTGATGCAGCAAATTTTAGCGATATCAAGCTGATTCGAGAAAATTTTATTAATTTAAAACAAAAACTAGGGAGAATTCCACGGCTTCAGGATTTTGATACCTATGGAGAAATGGATGTATGTCGGATTTTCGACAATAGCAGTTTGGGCTCTTATTATAAATTCTTGGTAAAATATGAGAAGGAATATACGGTGCGTTTATCCAAGCAGGAAGAGTCAGTTCTTGAATTTCTTTCAAAAAAGCTGGCTTCCGGAAAACGAATACACGAGCTGGCTTTATTACACCGGCTGCTGCATTACCGCCATGGAATTTTAAAACGCTGGAGGCAGGATATGCAGGAAGAATATGGGATTGCGCCGGATAGCAAAGCTTGCCGTAATGTAGTCAATGTTTTGACTAATATATTTCCGTCTGGCACTGGACGGCAGACCTATCAGTCCTGTGTCTTTCTGGAAAAGGAAGGGGACGAATACAGAATTTCCAATTTGTTTGGTCAGATGCTGGAGAATCGTGATTTTCAGGGCTTAGTGGAGGAGATAATCGATTTCGGTATCTCTCGATATCAGGCGAATTTTAGCCATCGATATCAGAATACCAGTTTTGTATTGTATCAAAAGTACACTTACGAGGATGTTTGTCGTCTATTGAATTGGGAAAACAATGAGGTGCCATTGAATATTGGCGGATACAAGTATGATAAAACCACTCATACCTTTCCGGTGTTCATCAATTATGATAAAGAGGATGATATCAGCGATACCACAAAATACGAGGATCATTTTGTGGATGCCGATACCCTAATTGCAATCTCTAAATCTGGAAGAAGCAGAGAGTCGGAGGACGTGCAAAACTTTCTGCATGCCAGGGAGCGTGGAATTGATGTACATTTGTTTGTCCGAAAAAATAAAGATGACAAAATTTCAAAAGAATTCTATTATTTAGGTAAGATGTTTGCTACAGGGAAAACAGAAGAGTTTCAAATGCCAAATACAACCAAAATGGCTGTAGAAATCGAGTGGAAACTAGATATACCGGTGCGAGAAGATATTTATCAATATATTATTGGATAAGGAGAA
>CAZSAF010000095.1:0-9633 GCA_964604605.1 uncultured Lachnospiraceae bacterium | reverse complement strand
ACCTTCCGGCCGGTTTTAAACGGGGATAACAGCGTCCGAGCTTTTCTGGAGCAGCCTCTGGAATTTGACCCGGGCACCCATTTCCTGTACAACAACGGCGTGCCCCACATTCTGGGGATGATTGTCCGGAAGGTATCCGGCCTGGACTATGTGGAGTACCTGAAGCCCCGTTTTCTGGATGAGGCCGGTATTTTCTGCACCGTAGAGCGGACGGAGAAGGGGGAGCTGGAGGGCTCCCGGACCGTGTGCACGGCGGAGGGCTTTGCCAAGCTGGCCCTGCTGTATCTGCAGGAAGGAAACTGGAATGGAAAGCAGCTGCTGAGCCAGCAGCTGATGCGGGCCGCCGGCAGCCGTCAGGTGCCGTCCTGCCGCTGTTCCTCCATCTCCTTTATGCACATTGACCAGCTGGCCGGCTACGGCTTTCAGGTGTGGCGGAATTCCAAGGAGGGCTTCCGGCTGGACGGCGGGCGGAGCCAGTTCGGCTTCCTGTTCCCGGAAAAGCAGCTGGCCATTGTGTGCAACGCCATTGAGGAGGACAGCGGGCTGATCCCGTCCATCCTGTGGAGAACCCTGTATCCGGCCATTCAGGAAAACCCGGAGCCGGAGGAGAAGGCGGAGCAGGAGGAACAGGCGCTGCGGGAGTACCTGGAAAACTGGTCCTGCGCGCCGGCCCTGTCCCCCCAGCCTTCCTATCTGGATGATTTTTACGGTCGCCTTTACCGGCTGGAGGAAAACCCGTGGGGGTTGGAATCCATAGGGGTGTCCCTGGAGGAAGGGGCGCCCAGGGTGCGGCTGGCAGCCGGCGGGAGAGAGTATTCCCTTTCCTGCGGGCTGGCAGGTGAGTGGGTGGAGAACCCGGCGTTCCCGCCTCTGCCCCGTTCCAATGACCGGCTGAACCAGATTTTTGGTGTGGAGCAGCCGGTGTACCGGATCAGCGGAGGCTGGGCTTCGGATTTCTGCTTTGTATTCCAGGTCCGCCCTACCCACTGGATGGATTACCATACCTTTTACTGCCGCTTCCACGGGGAGCGCATGAGCCTCTGCGTGGAGGCCAATGTGGAGAAGCTGTCCCATATCCGGAAACGGATTCCCATGAAGCCGTGGCCCTATCCGGATACCCCCATCGAGGGCATCCGGGAGTAGGCTCCGGAGGAGAGGCAGCGCTGGAACGTTTGTGTGGCCGCCTGGTGCGGCACGAGCTAAGTTTGATGAAGGAGGAAACCAAAATGGCAATGGCAAAACTGAAGGATGTGGAACTGTATTACGAGGAATTTGGCTCGGGGGACCGGTATATCATCCAGGCCCAGCAGTTCATCAACAGCCATCTGAGCTATGTAAAGACCCTGTGCGAGGAAGAAGGCTTCCACGGCTATATCATCCGGATCCGCGGCTACGAGCCGTCCACCCTGATCGAGGAGGATCTGGGCGACACCTGGTACGATGTGTGGGCTCAGGATGTGTGCGACTTTGCGGATGCCATGGGCATTGACAAGTTTTTCTACACCGGCCACTCCCACGGAGCCGGCATTGGCTGGCATCTGTGCATCAACCATCCGGAGCGGCTGCGGGGCTTCTTTGCCAGCGGCTGCGGCCCGCACTGGAAGGACGGGCAGGAAACCGGCGGCGCCAGAATGATGACCATCAACGCGGCGGCCAGCCGGGAAACCTGGATCCCTTATGCGGAGAAGAAGGGGGCGGACTGCGCCAAATATTTTGCCAGCGTGGAGGATGACCCGGTGATTGGGGAGGCGGCCAAGGCGGCCCGGGAGCAGATGATCCAGTTCTGGCGGGATATGCCGGCGGTTTCCGCGCTGATGAATCCCAAGAAGCCTTTCCCTTACTGCAAGACGGAGGAAGAACTGATCCAGGTGCTGCATAAGGTCAAGACGCCCATGCTGATGCTGGGAGGCTCCGAGGATACCATCAGCACACCGGAGATGATGATCCGTTCGCTGAAAGCGGTGAAGGATTCGAAGCTGATTATCTATGAGGGCGTGGACCATGTGGATCTTCCCAACAAGTTCCGCACCGAGTATGTGAAGGATATTATGGCGTTCTGTGAGGAGCGGAACCTGCTGTAAGCAAGACAAGAGAGGGAAATTATGGGAAACGTAATCATCTTTTTTGCAGGTATGTTGGCAACCATTGGGATCGGGACAAAGCTGAAAATCAATATCGGATTGGTCGCCGCTGCCTTCGCTTTTGTGATTGGAACAGCGGTTGGAGGGCTGAGCGGCAGCCGGATCATCGGCCTATTCCCGACTACCTTGTTTATCAACTATCTGCTGGCCACGTTTCTCTTTGGCTTTGCGGGGCACAACGGAACCTTGAAAAAGCTGGCCAACCACATTTTATACACCTGCCGGAATGCCGGATGGCTCCTGGGCCTTCTGTTTTTTGTGGTGGTGTACATTGCGTCCGCCCTTGGTTCCGGCAACTCCGCTCCGTTTTTTACATCCGCCATATGCTTCAGCCTGGCCGCCCAGGCCGGCATCCACCCGCTGCTGGTGCCGGTGGCCATCTGGATCGGCTCCATGATTGGCAGCGATATGCCCTGGGCCTCCGGGTATGCGGTGGATGTGGGCCAGCTGGAAATCTACTATGACCCGGCCACCACCGTGCAGTATGTAACGTCCTTCTATATCTGGCGGGCGGTATTTTTCATTGGGCTGTATCTGGTGCTGTTTGTGGTGCTGAAGGCCTACAAGGTAAAGAGCAGCGCGCTGAACCTGGAAAAGCCGAAGCCGCTGGACCGGAAGCAGAAGCAGTCCCTAGCCATTATCTTCGCCATCATTGCGGCGATGATCCTGTCGGCGGCGCTGTCCACGTTGTTTCCGGGACTGATTCCTTCCTCGGTGGCCGATGTGTTCAGCTTCCAGACACTGTCGGCTCTGGGCATTATCGCCAACATCCTGCTGAAAACCGCACCGTACGAGGATGTGCTGAAGCACCGGATCCCTTGGGATACGCTGCTGATGCTGACTCTGACGGGCATGTACATGGCCCTTTCCGAACCGCTGGGAGTCATTGAATACCTGACCCAAGTTCTGGAGACCTCGGTGCCCACCAACCTGATCCTTCCGGGAATTGTGCTGCTGATGGCTGTAATGAGCTTCTTTGTGTCCGGTGCCGTGGTGATTCCTATGATGCTGCCGCTGATCAGTGTTTTTGCGGGGGTTCTGAACGTCTCCCCGGCGGCGGTATACTGCGCCACCCAGGTGGGGCTCACGGCCAGCAGCATCAGCCCGTTTTCCCAGGGCGGCGCCTCGGCCTTAAGCGGATGCTCCGACGAGGCGGTGCGGAAGAAGTTGCTGAAGCAGCAGACCCTGCTGTCCATTCTCATTGCCGTCGTCCTGGTGGTTGTGGCGGCGCTGGGAGGCTTTTCCATGCTGTATTAAAAGGGGGAAACACCAATCGGTGTAAGGAGCGACCCTTCAAACGGAGCGGATCCAAGAGGGAATCCGGCTGCCTGTGCGGCCGGATCCCCTCTTTTTTTTCGCCATCTGCTTGCAATTTTTTCTGTACGTGTTAAGATAAAAATGCGTTTGTAAAGTTTTTGTAAAGTGGAAAGGGAGGGCGCTTATGCAGCAGCAGAAGGGGGATTTTTCCCAGGGAAGTATTCCCATGACCATCATCCGGCTGGCAGTGCCGCTGATGATTGCCCAGATTATCAACGTTCTCTACAGCATTGTGGACCGGATTTATATCGGCCACATGGAAGGGGTGGGCCAGCTGGCCCTCACCGGCGTGGGCGTGGCCTTCCCGGTGATCACCATTATCACGGCCTTTACCAATCTGTGCGGCATGGGCGGCGCGCCGCTTTTTTCCATGGCCCGGGGCAAGGGGAACGATGAGCGGGCCAGCCAGATCCTGGGCAACGCCTGCTCCCTGCTGCTGATTCTGGCGGTGATTCTGATGGTGCTGGGCTTTACCTTTAAGCGGCCCATCCTCTATCTGTTCGGCGCCAGCAATGACACCATCTTCTACGCGGAGGAATACCTGGCCATCTACCTGATCGGGACGCCTTTCTCCATGCTGGCCACCGGCCTGAATCCCTTTATCAATGCCCAGGGCTTTGCCATGCGGGGGATGCTGACGGTGCTGTTGGGCGCGGTGATCAACATTATCCTGGATCCCATCCTGATTTTTGGGGCGGACATGGGGGTGCAGGGGGCGGCCTTGGCCACTATCTTTTCCCAGTTTGTGTCGGCGGTGTGGGTGATGCAGTTTTTGACGGGCAAAAAGGTGACCATCCGGCTGGAGCTGCGGCGGATGCGTCTGGCGGCCAATATTGTAAAGCCCCTGGTGAGCCTGGGCATTTCCCCTTTCGTCATGTCCATGACCAACAGCGTGGTCCAGGCCATGTACAATTCCTCCCTGCAGCGCTACGGCGGTGACGTGTACGTGGCGGCCATGACGGTGATCACCTCCATCCGGGAGGTGATTCTGATGGCCCTTCACGGGGTGACCAACGGTGCCCAGCCGGTGATCGGCTACAATTATGGCGCCAAGCTCTACCGGCGGACCCGGGAGGGCATCCGGTTTATGGGCGTGTTCTGTGTGCTGTACACCCTGGTGGTGTGGCTGGTGCTGCTGATCTTCCCCGGCCCGGTGATCCATTTGTTCAACAATGACCCGGACTTGCTGCAGGTGGGGGAGATGGGCGTGCGGATCTTCTTCTCTATGCAGTTGTTGATGGCCCTCCAGTCCACCGGGCAGAATACCTTCCTGGCCCTGGGCATGTCCCGGCAGGCCACCTTCTTCTCCCTGTTCCGGAAGGTGATTCTGGTGGTGCCGTTGATTCTGATCCTGCCGCACCTGTTTGGCCTGGGAGCCATCGGAGTGTTTCTGGCGGAGCCCATCTCCGATGTGATCGGCGGCATCGCCTGCTTTACCACCATGATGCTGGTGGTCTGGAGGCGGCTGAAGAAGCTGGAAGCACGGCAGCAAGACGGGCAGGAGCAAGCATAAGAGCAGAGGTGGCGCGGATGGCAGCGGTACGGTGCGGCAGGAGTTCCCGTAAAACGCCGGGGCTCCTCTGCGGGGGAGGCTTTGCCGGATGTCAGTCCCAGGCGCAGCCGCTGCAGTCATCCCCGCAGTCGCAGGAGCCTTCCCCGCAGCCGGGGTTCTTTCGCAGGGCCAGCTGGTTGGCCAGGTATTCCTGCACCATCTGGTCTGCCTTGCCTAGAATCCCCCACTGGAACATGACGCCCTTCTCATCCAGCAGGGCGATGGTCTTGCCGGCGATGGCGGCGCAGAGAAGCAGGCTGACGCCGGCGCTTCTTAAGAAATCCGTCAGCAGTTCAGCGCCGGTTCCCCCGGCAGACATGGTGAGCTCCCGGGTCACCTGGCCATTTTCCACATCATAAAGCTTGAAGGTGGTAGTTTCCTCAAAAGCGGGAACCACCATACCGTTTTGAACAGGAACTGCAATTCGCATGGAAATATCCTCCTTGGTTTTATGCATAATCCGGCGCCGTCAAAGGGCGCCGGATTCAGTATAAAGCATTTTCAGGCTTCTGACAAGGCATAGAATGGCGAAGTTGGGGCAGTTGACACTTCGGCGGAGAGCTTCAGACGCATCTGGGCGCTGTATCCGGCGTCTGCCAGCCGCGGTGTGCGGAGAAGGTCCCGTTGAACCGGCGGCAAAAAGCGGAGCTGGGCCGCCAGGGTGGAGGCCAGCCGGTCCCGCTGGCGAGAGGAAAGGGCGCGGTAGAAGTTGCCTGCCAGGGAGCGGACGGCTCCCGTATCGGAGCAGAGCCAGGTGAAAAACAGGATGGCCTCCGGGTTTTGGGAAAACGATTCCCACAGGCGGGCGGCATCGGACTCCTCCTCCAGGGCGGCCAGCAGACGGTGTGCTGCCGGCAGACTGCAGGGTACGGTGGGAGAGAAAAGCGGGATATGGCTTGCGGAGAAGCACAAGGGGCCGGCGGCCCCGCAGCCCTGCAGGCGGGAGTAATGGGAAGAATGGCACATGGGGATCCTTTCATGAGAAGGGCTTTCTATCAGGATATGCAGCTGGCTGTCAGAACGTTCTGGATGTTTTCCTGTAAATATGCTATAATGGCCGCAGGTTTTTACAAGAGGAGGTAGCACATGATTTCGGAAAAGATGAAGCCGCTGGTGGCAAACAACTCCGCCATCCGCGCCATGTTTGAGGAAGGCAGCCAGATGAAGGCCATTTACGGGGACGACCAGGTGTATGATTTCAGCCTGGGCAATCCCAACGTACCGGAGCCTCCGGAGGTAAAGCAGGCCATTCTGGATATTCTGGAGAATGAGGATTCGGTCTACGTCCACGGCTACATGAGCAACGCCGGCTTCCCGGAGACCCGGAAGGCCATTGCGGATTCTCTGAACCGCCGCTTTGATACCCACTTCACGGAAAAGAACATCCTGATGACGGTGGGGGCGGCCAGCGGCCTGAACGTGGCGTTAAAAACGCTGTTGAATCCCGGCGATCAGGTGATTACCTTTGCCCCCTACTTTGTGGAGTACGGGGCCTATGTGGCCAACTATGACGGGGAACTGGTGGTGGTCTCCCCCAATACTGAAACCTTCCAGCCCAACCTGGAGGAGTTTGAGCAGAAGATTAATGCCAAAACCAAGGCGGTGATCATCAACACCCCCCACAACCCCACCGGCGTCATCTACTCGGAGGAGACGCTGCAGCGGCTGGCCGCCATCCTGGAGAAGAAGCAGAAGGAGTTTGGCACTACCATCTTCCTGATCTCCGATGAGCCCTATCGGGAGCTGGCTTATGACGGGGCGGTGGTTCCTTATGTGACCAAGTATTACCGGAATACGATTGTGGGCTATTCCTACAGCAAATCCCTGTCTCTGCCGGGGGAGCGGATCGGCTACCTGGTGATCCCGGATGAGGCGGAGGACGCGGAACAGGTGATTGCGGCGGCCACCATTGCCATCCGCGTCAGCGGCGCGGTCAACGCCCCCTCCCTGATGCAGCTGGTCATTGCCCGGTGCGTGGACGCCTCGGTAGACGTGGCCTACTATGACCGGAACCGGAACGCCCTGTACAATGGGCTGATCGCCTGCGGCTTCACTTGCACCAAGCCCCAGGGAGCCTTTTATCTGTTTGTGAAATCGCCCTTTGCGGATGAGAAGAAGTTCTGCGAGATGGCCAAGAAATACCACATTCTGATGGTGCCGGGCAGCTCCTTTGCCTGCCCCGGCTATGTGCGGCTGGCCTACTGCGTGTCCTATGAGACCATCCAGAACTCCATGCCGGCTTTCCAGGCCCTGGCCCGGGAGTGCTTTCCGGAGAAGTAATCCATGGTGAAAAAGAAAAGCTGGGCGGCCGCTGTCCTGATCTGGGCAGCGGCCCTGCTTCTGAACGGGGCTGCCCGGGCCAGCCAGGCCTTTGCCGAGTGGTACGCTGTTTCCATTTATCCCCTCTGGGTCAACACGTTGGGGCGGCTGCTGTCCCCCCTGCCCTTCTCCCTGGCGGAAATGCTTCTCTATGCCGGCCTGATTCTGCTGCTGTTGGGGCTGGTCCGTGGGGGCATCCGCCTGATTCGGGATCGGCAGCGGCGGGGGGAGATTCTCCAGTCCGCCCTGCGGAAGCTGGTCTGGATCACCGGTGTGCTGCTGCTGGTGTTCACCCTGGGTGGCGGCATCAACTACCAGCGGAAAACCTTTGGGGAGCTGGCGGGGCTGCCGGTGGAAGATTCCTCTGTGGAGGAGCTGACGGCTCTCTGCCGGGAGCTGGCGGAGGCGGTGTGCGCCGATGCAGATCTGGTCAGCCGGGATGCGGAAGGGCACTGCCAGCCGGGCGATTCCCTGCGGGCAGATGCGGTGGCCGCCATGGAACGGCTGGGGGAGTCATACCGCTTTCTGGACGGCTACTATCCCATGCCCAAGCCGGTGCTGGTATCGGATCTTCTTTCTGTTCAGAAGGTTACCGGAATCTATTCCCCCTTCACCCTGGAGGCCAACTACAACCGGGATATTCCCGGCTATAACCTGCCCCACACCCTCTGTCATGAGCTGTCCCACCTGAAAGGATTTATGCGGGAGGACGAGGCAAACTTTATTGCCTGGCTGGCCTGTGCCGGCTCGGACTCGGCGGAATTCCGCTACAGCGGTAACCTGACCGCCTTTGTGTACGCAGGCAACGCCCTGGCCGGGGTGGATGCAGCGGCGTACCGGGAGATCCGGGCCTCCCTGCCAGAGGCGGTGGTGGCGGACCTGGATTACAACAACTGGTTCTGGAGCCAGTTTGACGGCCCGGTGGCCGAGGCGGCCAACCAGATCAACAACACCTATCTGATGGCCAACAGCCAGGAGGATGGCACCCGCAGCTATGGGCGGGTGGTGGATTTGCTCCTGGCTTACCGGAGAAGCCGGGAGCCGTAACCTACCGGGAAAAGGCTGGGAAACACTGGGAAAACCTTTCTCCAGGGCTTGTCATGCCCTGGAGAAAATGCTATAATACTAAAGTTTTGGAGTGAAAAGCCAGAAAGGAGGCCATCTATGCCGGAAGCTGCCCTGGAGACCAGTCAGATTGCCAGCTGGCTGGAGTCGGTACTGCCCACTGTCCTCTCCTGGTTCTGGAGAATTGTGGGACTGCTAATCCTCTTTGTTGTGGGAAGAAAGCTGATCAAGCTTGTGATGCGCTGGGTGCGGAAGTTCCTGGAGCGGAGCCCGCTGGAAAAGACCATCCAGGTCATGGGCTACCATGTGGTGCAGGTGCTTCTCTACATGGTGCTGATTTCGACCATGCTGAAAACCGTGGGGTATGAGGCAGCCTCCCTGGTGGCCATGGTGGGCTCAGCCGGCCTCTCTGTGGGCCTGGCCTTTCAGGGAAGCCTCAGCAACTTTGCCGGCGGCGTGCTGATTCTGGTGACCAAGCCCTTTAAGATCGGCGATTACATTCTGGAGGATACCAAGCAAAACGAAGGCACGGTGATCAGTATCAGCCTGTGCTACACCCGGCTGGTGACGCCGGATGAGAAGACGGTGGTGATTCCCAACGGAACCCTGGCCAACGCCAGCCTGACCAATTACAGCACCCAGGGAAAGCGGCGGGTGGAGGTGGTTGTGGGAATCTCCTACCAGGATGATCTGCGGAAGGCCAAGCAGGTGATGGAGCGGACGCTGGAGCAGATTCCCCAGCGGCTGCCGGATTCCAAGGTGGACGTGTTTGTGGAGGCGTTGGGGGACAATGCGGTGACGCTGAAGGGATGGATCTGGTCCTCCTCCAAGGCTTACCTGCCGGCCAAATGGGCTGCCGCAGAGAGCGTGAAACTGGCCTTTGACGAAGCGGGAATCCATATCCCGTTCCCGCAGATGGATGTGCATATAGTAGAAGGAGAACAGCAGCAATGAGAGAGAAAAGAGAAGATATTCGCAATATTGCTATTATTGCCCATGTAGACCATGGAAAGACCACCCTGGTGGACGGCATGCTGCGCCAGAGTGGCGTGTTCCGGGCCAACCAGGAGGTGGTGGACCGGGTCATGGATTCCAACGACATTGAGCGGGAGCGGGGCATCACCATCCTGTCCAAGAATACAGCGGTTTTCTATAAGGACACCAAGATCAACATCATCGACACCCCCGGCCACGCCGACTTCGGCGGCGAGGTGGAGCGCTCCCTCTCCATGGCAAGCG
>CAZSAF010000094.1:0-9714 GCA_964604605.1 uncultured Lachnospiraceae bacterium | reverse complement strand
GGCGCGGAGATCTCCCTGGACTGCATGACCTTGCCCTCGGTCCAGGAGCTGGATAACGAAGCCCTGCGGCAGAAGATCCTGGCCTCGGATGACGAGCGGATTTTTGCGGTCTACGAGGCCCTGAAGCAGGGTATCTCCCCGGAGGAGGTCCACCAGCTGACCAAGATCGACCACTGGTTTTTGGCCAAGCTCCTGCACCTGATCCAGCTGGAAAAGGACCTGGCCACCAAGCCTCTGACCTCCGCCTTCTACCGGACCCTGAAGACCTACGGCTTCCCGGACAGCGCCATCCGCCGGATCTCCGGCCAGGAGCCGCCGGAGCATCTGCCCCCGGCCTTCAAGATGGTGGACACCTGCGGCGCCGAGTTTGCGGCGGAGACCCCTTACTTCTACTCCTCCCCGGGGGAGGCAGACGAGGTGGAACCCTTCCTGAAGGAGCACTCCACCGGCAAGCCGGTGGTCATCGTCTTCGGCTCCGGCCCCATCCGGATCGGCCAGGGCATTGAGTTTGACTACGCCTCCGTCCACTGCGTCTGGTCCCTGAAGAAGGCCGGCTGCGAGGTGGTGATCGTCAACAACAACCCGGAGACGGTTTCCACCGACTTCAACACCGGCGACCGGCTGTACTTCTCCCCCCTGACCCCGGAAGACGTGCTGGATATTGTGGAGAAGGAGAAGCCCATGGGCACCGTGGTGGCCTTCGGCGGCCAGACGGCCATCAAGCTGACCAAGACCCTGGTGGAGAACAATATCCCCATCCTGGGCACCCCGGCGGACAGCATTGACCGGGCGGAAGACCGGGGCCGCTTTGACGAGCTGCTGGAAACCCTGGGCATCAAGCGGGCGGCGGGCACCACGGTCCACACGGAACCGGAGGCCCTGGAAGCCGCCAACACCCTGGGTTACCCGGTGCTGATGCGCCCCAGCTACGTGCTGGGCGGCCAGAACATGATCATCGCCTTCTCGGACAACGACATCCGGGAGTACATGAAGATCATCCTGGAGCACGAGGGGGACAATGAGATTCTCATTGACAAGTATCTGATGGGCACGGAGCTGGAGGTGGACGCTATATGCGACGGCAAGGATGTGCTGATCCCCGGCATTATGGAGCACATTGAGCGGGCCGGTGTCCACTCCGGGGACTCCATTGCCGTGTATCCGGCCTGGAACGTCTCCCCCAAGCAGACGGAGAAGCTGATCCGCTACTCCACGGAGCTTGCCCTGGCCCTGAACACCAAAGGCCTCATCAACATCCAGTATGTGATCTACAACGGCAAGATCTACGTGATCGAGGTGAACCCCCGGTCCTCCCGGACGGTGCCCTACATCAGCAAGGTCACCGGCATCCCCATGGTGGACCTGTCCACCCGGATCATGCTGGGCGAGACCCTGGCGGACATGGGCTACCAGGGCGGGCTGTACCGGCCTTCCCCTTACTACGCGGTGAAGGTGCCGGTGTTCTCCTTCTCCAAGCTGGCGGACGTGGACACCCAGCTGGGGCCGGAGATGAAATCCACCGGAGAGGTGCTGGGCGTGGCCCGGACCATGGCGGAGGCCATCTACAAAGGGCTGGTGGCCGCCGGCTACCGGATGGAACAGGCCGGCGGCGTGCTGATCTCCGTCCGGGATTCGGACAAAGGGGAGATCGGCCTGGTGGCCCAGCTTTACCACCGGCTGGGTTTCTCCCTCTACGCCACCCAGGGCACGGCGGAGGCCATCCGCCGGGATGGCCTGCCGGTGACGGAGCTTCCCACCCTCCATGAAGCCCACGACCGGATCATGGAGCTGATGACGGAGGGAAAAATCCAGTATGTCATCTCCACCTCCGCCAAGGGGCGGCTGCCGGTGCGGGACAGCGTGCGGCTGCGCCGGAAGGCCGTGGAGCTGGGCATCCCCTGCCTCACCTCCCTGGACACGGCGGTGGCCCTGGCCTCCAGCCTGGAGAGCGGATACAGCGAGGAGAATATCTCCCTGGTGGACATGAACCATCCCAAACAGACTACGCCGGTGACCCCGGGGCAGGAAGAACTGCCCCTGTCCCGGAACACACAGATGTAAGCGCCGGTTTTCCGGCATCCACAGCCGGCCTGCCGGGCATCCGCCCGGAGGCCGCAGCCTGCAGACAGCTCCCCCGCCGGGGTACCGCGGGGGAATTCATCATTCCATAGGAGGCACACAATGGCAAAATATATCTTTGTAACCGGCGGCGTCGTATCCGGTCTGGGAAAGGGAATCACCGCCGCATCTCTGGGACGTCTGCTCAAATCCCGGGGCTTCCGGGTAGCCGCCCAGAAGCTGGACCCCTACATCAACGTGGATCCGGGCACCATGAGCCCTTACCAGCACGGGGAGGTGTTCGTCACCGAGGATGGGGCGGAGACAGACCTGGACCTGGGCCACTACGAGCGGTTCATTGACGAAAACCTGAACCAGTTCTCCAACCTGACCACCGGCAAGGTGTACTGGAACGTGCTGAACAAGGAGCGCCGGGGCGAATACCTGGGGGAGACGGTCCAGGTGATTCCCCACATCACCAACGAGATCAAGGAGTTTATCTATTCTGTTCAGCGGAAGACCAACGCGGACATTGTGATCACGGAGATCGGCGGCACCACCGGGGATATTGAATCCCAGCCGTTTCTGGAGGCCATCCGCCAGGTGGGCCGGGAGGTGGGCCGGGAAAACCGGCTGTTCATCCACGTGACCCTGATCCCCTACCTGGAGTCCTCCGGGGAGCACAAGTCCAAGCCTACCCAGCACTCGGTGCGGGAGCTCCAGTCCTTCGGCATTGTGCCGGATATTATCGTCACCCGGTCCAGCCGGCCGGTGGAGCGGTCCATCTACCAGAAGATTGCCCTGTTCTGCAATGTCAAGGAGGACTGCGTCATTGAAAACCGCAATGTTTCCTGCCTGTACGAGGCTCCGCTGATGCTGGAGGACGCCGGCCTGGCCCGGATTGTGCTGCGGGAGCTGTCCCTGGAGCAGGAAGCCGGCCCCTGCGACCTGTCCGGCTGGGTGGAGATGGTCAACCGGATCAACAACTGCAAAAAAGAGGTAAAAGTGGCCTTGGTGGGGAAATACACCAAATTACACGACTCCTATCTGTCTGTAGTGGAGGCATTGAAGCACGGGGGCTGGGGATGCGGTGCCAATGTGGAGATTGAGTGGGTTCCCAGTGAAATGGTAACACCGGAGAGCGTGGAGGATCTGCTGGGGGATGTGGATGGCATTCTGATCCCCGGCGGCTTTGGAGACCGGGGCATTCTGGGGATGGTCCAGGCGGCGGCTTATGCCCGCACCCACAACATCCCTTTCCTGGGGCTGTGCCTGGGCATGCAGATTGCGGCCATTGAGTTTGCCCGGGATGTGCTGGGCTACGCGGACGCCAATTCCGGCGAGTTTGAGCCGGAGGGCGCCCACTCAGTGATCGACCTGATGCCGGACCAGCAGGGGAACATCCCCAAGGGCGGCACCATGCGCCTGGGCGCTTACCCCTGCTGCCTCCAGGAAGGCACCCGGCTGCGGGAGATCTACGGCCAGCCGGAGATCCAGGAGCGCCACCGTCACCGCTACGAATTCAACAACAATTTCCGGGAGGAGTTCCAGGAGAAGGGGGCCCGTTTTGCCGGCCTCTCCCCGGATGGTCGGCTGGTGGAAGCTTTTGAGCTCCCGGACCATCCCTTCTACATTGGTGTCCAGTATCATCCGGAGTTCAAGAGCCGTCCCAACAAGGCGCACCCGCTGTTCCGCGCCTTTATGGAAGCGGCCTGCCGGAACCAGGAAAGGAAAAACGCATGCCAGAGCGAAACCTTATAAAAGACTTTTATCCGGACTTTTCCTGTGATAAACTAAAGGAAGAGTGCGGTGTGTTCGGCGTCTATCGCCAGGAGGGCGCCGCGTCCCTGACCTATCTGGGGCTCCACGCCCTGCAGCACAGGGGCCAGGAGGGGGCCGGCATTGCCTCCGCGGACGGGAAAACCCTGTTCTGCCGCAAAGGCAAGGGCCTGCTCACCGAGGCCATCTCCCATGAGGACATGGCCTCCCTGCCAGGGATCCACAGCATTGGCCACGTCCGCTACGCCACTGCCGGCGGGGACGAGGCGGAGAACCTGCAGCCCATTGTGGCCCGGGCCTCCTTCGGTTCCCTGGCGGTGGCCCACAACGGCCAGATTGTCAACGCTTTCGAGCTGCGGACCGCCCTGGAGCACCAGGGCCACCTGTTCCTTGGCAGCAGCGACAGCGAGATTGTCCTGCACCTGATCCAGAAGCAGGATGGTCCTCTGGTTCAAAAAATCCAACAGGCCTGCAGCCAGCTGCGGGGAGCCTTTGCCTTCCTGTTCCTGACGGAGAAGAGCCTCTACGGCGTCCGGGACCGGAACGGCCTGCGGCCTCTGTGCCTGGGCAAAAAGGGGGACGGCTGGGTGCTCAGCAGTGAGACCTGCGCCCTGGACAGCGTGGGGGCCACCTTTGTCCGGGATGTACGCCCCGGGGAGATTGTCAAAATCTCCTCCCACGGCCTGGAGACCTTCTGGTACACGGAGCCCGGGGAGCGGCGGACCTGCGCAATGGAGTACATCTACTTTGCCCGTGCGGACAGCACCATGGACGGCCGCAGCATCTACCTGATGCGCAAGGAAACAGGACGGCTCCTGGCCCGGGCAGACGTGGGCCAGGTGGAGGCGGACCTGGTGGCCGGGGTACCGGATTCCTCCCTGCCGGCGGCCATGGGCTATGCGGAGGCCAGCGGCCTTCCCTACGAGCTGGCGCTGATCAAGAATCCGTATGTGGGGCGGACCTTCATTGAGCCCACCCAGGAGCAGCGGGATCTGGGCGTCCGCCGGAAGCTGGCGGTGAACCGCTCCGTGATCCAGGGCAAGCGACTGATCCTCCTGGACGATTCGGTGGTCCGGGGGACCACCTCCAAGCGGATCATCCATCTGCTGAAGGATCTGGGAGCCCGGGAGGTACACCTGCGGATTGCCTCCCCGAAAATCCTCTTCCCCTGCTTTTACGGCATTGACACTCCCACTCGGGAGGAGCTGATTGCCGCCCAGATGGACATCGATGCGCTGTGCCGTTACCTGGGGGCGGATTCCCTCCGCTTCCTGCACGTGGAGGACCTGGTGCAGGCCTACGGCAGCGATTCTCTCTGCTTTGCCTGCTTCCAGGGCCAGTATCCGGCGGGAACCTCCTGAGAGGGCCCCGCACTCGGACACCCTACTCTTCAGGCAACGAAAAAGGAGGACAACACGTATGGCTTATTTAGGAGAAGACATCAAGAAGCTGGGCTTTGGCCTGATGCGCCTGCCCCAGAAGAACGGCGCCATTGACCTGGAGCAGACCAAGGAGATGGTGGACAAATTCATGGCCGCCGGCTTTACCTATTTTGACACGGCCTGGTCCTACGCCGGCAGCGAGGACGCCATCCGCCAGGCGCTGGTGGAGCGCTATCCCCGGGAGAGCTTCCAGCTGGCCACCAAGAATGCCGCCTGGACCCGGTGTGAAACCCAGGAAGAAGCCCAGGCGCAGCTGGAGACCTCCCTGCGGCAGACCGGCGCTGCGTACTTTGATTTCTACCTGCTCCACAACCTGGGCGAGCATCGTACCCAGGTCTTTGATAAATTTGATATGTGGAACTTTGTGCAGCAGAAAAAGAAGGAAGGGATCCTCCGCCATGTGGGCTTCTCCTTCCATTCCACCTCGGAGGAGCTGGAGGAGATCCTGAAAAATCATCCGGAGATGGAGTTTGTGCAGCTGCAGATCAACTACGCTGACTGGGACGCCCCGTCCATCCAATCCCGCCGCTGCTACGAGATGGCCCGGAAGTACGGCAAGCCGGTGGTGATCATGGAGCCGGTGAAGGGCGGTATGCTGGCCAACCCGCCGGAATCCGTCCAGAAGATCCTGAAGGACGCGGAGCCGGATATGTCCGTGGCCTCCTGGGGCATCCGCTTTGCCGCGGATCTGGAAGGCGTCATCACCGTTCTCTCCGGCATGAGCAGCCTGGAGCAGATGGAGGATAACCTTTCCTATATGAAGGATTTCACCGGCCTGACGGACGCCCAGCGGGCAACCCTGAAAAAAGCCCAGGAGGAGATGGCCCGCATACCGCTGATCCCCTGCACCACCTGCAACTACTGTGCTAAGGTATGTCCCCAGGATATCGGCATCTCCGGCACCTTCACCGCCATGAACCTGCTGACCCTGTACCGGGATAAGGCAGCTGCCAAGCATCAGGAGGACTGGCTGGTAGGCGGCCATGGCCGGAAGCCCGCTGCCGAGTGTATTAAGTGCGGCGCCTGCGAGGAGGTATGTCCCCAGCACATCTCCATCCGGGAAGAGCTGGCCAAGGCAGCCGAAGCCCTGAAAGACTGAGCCGCAGGAAAGGCGGAGCACGCCGGAAGGGCCGGGTTCCCACGGCCTGCTCCGCCCTGAAAAAAATTTTTTTCATTTTGTTGAATGAAAATCCCTCCCTGAATCGTATTTCTGTTGAAGGGCCTGGAAGAACAGTGCATTGCTGCTCCCCCGGGAAATCCGAAATATCGTCAGGAGGGATTTTTTATGAAAAAACGGATTCTGTTGATTGCGGCAGCTGCGCTGCTGGTGGTGGGAAGCACGGCGGTTCTGGCGGCAGGGCAAAACGGCCGGGGAGCCGGAAACGGCACCGGTGTCTGTGCCAGCACGTGTTCGCCGGGTACACATACCTGGTCGGAGTATTGTGAGCCGGGTGACTGCACTCTGGCTTCGCCGGGTACGCGTGCCCTGGCGGACGGCAGCTGCTCCTACTGCGGGAACACCGGCCACCATGGAAGCTCCGGGCATCACAATGGGCACCACTGAGAAGGGACGGTCGCTTGCCGGGCTGATTGCGCAAACCCCCGCCCGGATGGCCGGGCGGAAGAACAAAAGTGAGGATGTGAGTAAGGAATGCGCAGCGAGGAGGAGGCCAGCCGCGCCATTGAGCAGTATGGGGACACCGTCCGCCGCATTTGCCTGGTGCATCTGAAAACTTATGCGGACACGGAGGATATATTTCAGACCGTCTTTCTGAAGTATGTCCTCCGTTCTGCGCCTTTTGACAGCCCAGAACATGAGAAGGCCTGGATCATCCGGGTCACCGTCAACGCCTGCCGGGATCTGTTAAAGAGCTTTTTCCGCAGCCACTCCGTTCCCCTGGAGGAGCTGACTGCCCAGGCAGCGGAGATGCCGGAGGAATCCCGGGAAATCTGGGACGCGGTGCTGGCCCTGCCGCCCCGGTATAAAAACGTAGTGTATCTTTACTATTACGAGGGGTACTCGGCCGCGGAAATCGGTGAGATCCTGAAGAAAAATACCAACACCGTTTACACGTTGCTGAACCGGGCCCGGCAGTTGCTGAAAAAAGATCTGAAGGAGGTTGCGGAGCTTGAATAATCCATGGGAAACCGCACGGGATTCCATCCATGCGGAAGAAGAATTAAAGGAACATACCAAAGAATACCTGGCCCAAAAGGTGTACGCCCGCCGGCGTCGCCCCTTTGCCGCTCCGCTGGTGTGGCTGGCCTCCTGCGCCGCCAGCCTGGTGCTCCTGCTGTTGGGCGGAGGCTACCTGTACCTGACCCCCACCGCCTTCATCAGCATTGACGTGAACCCTTCACTGGAGCTGGGCATCAACCGATTTGACCGGGTGGTCTCCGTGGAGGGCTACAACCCGGAGGGGGAGGCCATTGCCGCCTCCCTGGACATCCGATTTCTGAACTACCAGGACGCCCTGGAACAGATTCTGGCGGATCCGGAACTGGGCGCCTACCTGGCGGAGAACGAGGAGATGAATCTGACCGTGGCCAGCTCCAACACCACCCAGAGCAGCGAAATCCTGCAGAACATGGCGGACTGCGTCTCCGGTCATGAAAATGTCCATTGCCACCAAGGGAATTCCGAGACCATGGAGGAGGCCCACTCTGCCGGCCTTTCCTTCGGCAAATACCAGGCCTACCTGATCCTGCTAGAGCTGGATCCTTCCGTAACCCTGGAGGAGGTGCAGGACCTTTCCATGCGGGAAATCCGGGAGTGGATCCAGCAGTACGAGGATACCGGCGTAACCCTGCCGGATCCGCTGCCCGGGGAGGAACACATCTCCGAATCGGAAGATTGTGCCTCCGGGGAACCGGAGACCTCCCCGGAGGAAATCTGCGATTCCGGTCAGTCCGCCCCCGCCGGGGAGGAGACGGCCGCTTCCTGGGAACACCACCGCGGGGAGCACCATGGCTGGTAAGCGGCCGCCTACTTCTTTACAGCTTCTTCACAAACAGGGCCCGGATGGCGTTGAGCACCGCCAGAATCATGACGCCCACGTCCGCAAAGATGGCCAGCCACATGTTGGCGATTCCCACGGCTCCCAGGGCCAGGCAGATCAGCTTGACGCCAATGGCAAAGACAATGTTCTGGTACACAATCCGCAGGCACTTGCGGGAGATCCGGATGGCCTTGGAAATCTTCAGCGGATCATCGTCCATCAGCACCACGTCTGCCGCCTCAATGGCCGCGTCCGAACCCATGGCACCCATGGCAATGCCAATGTCCGCCCGGCTCAGCACCGGCGCGTCGTTGATGCCGTCCCCCACAAAGGCCAGTTTTGCCTTCTCGGACTTGTGCCGCATCAGTTCCTCCACCTTGGCCACCTTGTCCGCCGGCAGCAGCTCACTGTGCACCTCGTCAATACCCAGCTTCCGGGCCACCTGCTCCGCCACCTCTTTGGCATCCCCGGTGAGCATTACGTTCTTGTGGATGCCCGCCTTTTTCAGGGCGGCAATGGCCTCCTTGGCATGGGGCTTCACCCGGTCGGAAATCACAATGTGCCCAGCGTACGTTCCATCCACCGCTATATGGATGATGGTCCCCGCCTGATGGCAGCTGATGTACGGCACTCCCAGGTACTCCATGAGCTTGGCGTTTCCGGCAGCCACCGGCACACCGTCCACCCGGGCCATAACCCCCTTGCCGCTGAGCTCCTGAATGTCCGTGACCCGGGAGCGGTCCAGCTCCTTGCCGTAAGCCCGCTGCAAGCTCTTGCTAATGGGATGGGAGGATGCGCTCTCTGCCAACGCTGCAAGCTCCAGCAGCTTTTCGTTTTCCATCTCACTGTGGTGGATACCGTTTACCTCAAAGACCCCCTGGGTCAGGGTGCCGGTCTTGTCAAACACCACCACCCGGGTCTGGGACAAAGTTTCCAGGTAGTTGGAGCCCTTGACCAGCACACCGGCGTTGCTGGCGCCGCCGATGCCCGCAAAGAAGCTCAAAGGGATGCTGATGACCAGGGCGCAGGGGCAGCTGATGACCAGGAAGGTCAGGGCCCGGTAGATCCAATCCTCCCAGCCCGCCGGGAGCCCCAACGCCACCATCCGCACCAGCGGCGGCAAAAGAGCCAGAGCCAGGGCAGCGGCGCAGACCGCCGGCGTGTACACCCGGGCAAACTTGGAGATAAAAGCCTCGGATTTGGACTTCCGGGAGCTGGCGTTCTCCACCAGGTCCAGGATCTTGGAAACCGTGGACTCCCCAAACTCCTTGGTGGTCTGAATCTTCAGCAGGCCGGTCATGTTGATACAGCCGCTGATGATCTCATCCCCCGCCTGCACATCCCGGGGAAGGCTCTCACCGGTAAGGGCGCTGGTATTCAGGCTGGAGGTTCCCTCCACCACGGTTCCGTCAATGGGCACCTTCTCCCCCGGCTGC
>CAZSAF010000093.1:0-9786 GCA_964604605.1 uncultured Lachnospiraceae bacterium | reverse complement strand
ACGGAGGCTGCCATCAACGGCAAGGTGGATCCGCTGATCGGCCTGAAGGAGAACGTGATCATTGGAAAACTGATCCCCGCCGGAACCGGCATGAAGAAGTACCGCTCCGTGCGGCTGAACACCGATGGCAGCGATCTGCTGGCCAAGACGGAGCAGCCCAAGCCGGAGGAGGATCCGGAGACGAACGGATTGACCGGCGAGGAGGAGAACGCTGAGGCTGAATCCACCCAGGCTGAGGATACCGCGGAAGCGGAGGACATGGAGGCCGAGGAGATGGATGAGATGCTGGAGGAAGTCCCCGAGGAGGATGAAGACGGGGAGGAAGAGTAAACATTCTTTCCTGTGAGATAGACAGAGAAGGAGCCGCGTGGTCCTGGTTGTTACAGGTTCACGCAGCTCCTTCTTTTGCAATGGATGTTCTTCTGTGGTTCCGAAGAAGAGGGGGTTACAGGTTTTTCAGGGCATAAAAACCGTTCAGCAGATACAGCCGGGTTTCCGCGTCATCCAGGTTCAGGCCGGTAAGCTGCTGGATGCGGTGCAGGCGGCTGGGAAGGGTGCTCCGGTGGATTTCCAGAAGCTGGGAGGTCAGCGTACTGTTCCGCTCCGATTCCAGATATACCTGCAGGGTTTGAAGCAGGTTGGTGTTGTTTTTCCGGTCATAGGCCTGGAGCAGGGAAAGCTCCGATGGCAGGATCGACTCTTTGGTCAGGCTGCCGATTCCCTCTGTGAGCCAGTATTTCAGCGCATAGGAGCCGAATTCGCTGTACCAGACGGTGGAAGCGCTTTTTTCCCGGTAACGGAGGGTAATGGTGGCCTGGCGGAAGTAAACCGGAAACTGGAAAAAATCCTGAAAGATATTGGATACGCCCATGTGCATCAGCCCTTCCCGGATGATATAGGCCATCCGCATCCGCAGGTCCTGGGCGGTCAGGTGGCTGGCGGAAAGATTCACCAGAAGATAGATATAGCCCTTATGGTAACAGGTATAGCTTCCCTCCACACGCTCCTCCAGGTTGGCGCAGATGCTGTAGATGGAAAACTTGGAAAAGTCGTCGCTTCCCAGGAGGGAGAGAATGCCGGCTATATAGGGGCCTTCCGGTTCCCACCCCAGCGCGTTCAGCTCGGCGCGGATGGAGGCGCTGGGGGAATCCTTTCCATCCACCGCGTCCACAATCAGTTTTTCCATGCCGTGGGGGCGCAGGGGAATATTTTCCCGGAACCGGATCAGAACCGCGATGGCCTCGGCAAAATAGGAGATTTCCAGCAGCTTCCCCTTGCTGTAGGGACTGCCGTCCTCGTCAAGGAGCAGCCGCCCTTTGTAGACATTGTCCACCCACACATTGGCGTAGATGGCCCGGGAGTCGTCGTAATCGCTTTCCCACAGACAGCCGCCGTGGGTGGTGAGGGTTGCCTGATAGGTCGCGCTGGTCCGAAACTGGTTGATGACATCGGCATCTTGCACATAAACGCCTTTTCTGCTGTTGTACTGGATGTTGGCAGTCCGCTGCAGAAAATTGGTGGAGGCCAGGATGTGGTAGTATTCATCATGGAAAAATACCGTAGAATGGAAATGTTTGGAGGCAATTTCCACAATCCGGCGGATGTTTTCACCGGAACGGAGCACCTGGGTAACCTGGCGTTCCAAATTCCGGTAGTATTCAAAGATTTCTTCAATCTGGTTAAACAGGTCCAGCGTTGGAATATTGCGGGTTACCATCAGGCAGGTTCCCTGCCGGTGGATGGGAGGCAGGCTGCCCGGCTCTCCCAAAATCACAAATGCCCCCTGGCTGGGCAGGTTTCCGGAGACCGAGGCCTCTGGAAAGGGAAGATAAATGTATTCCTCCACAATCTCCTGTCCAGGCTGATACAGGCGGACGCCTTTAAGCCGCAGGGGATCTTTATCTGTGTACAAGTGATTGGGAATCCCCTTCTCTTCCAACCGTTCATGAAGAATTTGCATGTTTAACAAAAAACCAATCAAAACATTTGCTTCCCTTCAAATTGAAACATGTAGCCGTAAGCCGGAACAGCGGCTAGGGCAAAACGAAAAGAGGGAGCCAAGACTTTGAGCATGGCTCCCTCTTTCTGCTTACTCCTGAGACATAATCTTGCGGCTGTATTGGTAGACTAAGGGACCAAATCTGGGGTCGCTCATAAAGTTTACCATCACAATGGGCCTTGTTGCCATATCCGGCGCATACTTTTCAGCAAATTCCCTTGCCAGGCGGTCAATTTCCTCATCCGGCATATCCGGCGTGGTTGCCGGAGGGTAGGCTCCCAGCATGATCTTATCGCCGTATTCCGCCCGCATCTGATCCACATCGTTCATATCCTGGGGAAACCAGATATCGACACCCGCCTCCACCATACAGGATACCAGCATCTCGTTTTTGCCGCAGGAATGCTGCTCAAACCAGAGCCCCTTGGAATGGCAGAAATCGGCCAGCCGCTTGATATACGGCACCAGCATCTCACGGCACACATCCGGGGAGAAGAAGGGGGCTCTCTGGGATCCCCAGTCATCGTGGAACATGACGCCGTCAATGGTCAGGTACTGCAAATATTTGGAGATCATCGCCTCGTACATATCGCAGAGCCTTGCAAACAGAGCGTGAACAGCGTCTTTCTGCTCGTCATCAATGATGGCCATGGCGGCGCCTTCAAATCCCATAAAAGAGATTAACCGCTCAAACAGCCCGTTCTGGAAGGTGACATGGTAGGAACGTTCCGTCTGGTTCAGCGGCGCATTGAGCTTCCCGCACGCCTCCCATTCCATGGCGTCCACATCCGGGAAGTGGATTACATCCGGCCAGTCGTTGGCATCCTCCAGCAGCGGGGGCACGCCCGGTTTTTCCATGGATCCGCCGGCAACGGGAACATAGACCCACTCAATTCCAAAAAGGTCCGGCCCGCCTTTTTCCTCATCGGAATACAGGGGGCCCAGGTCCATGACCTCCGCCCGGGCAATGTGGTCTTTGTTGACCCGGGATTCCACTCCCAGGAAATCGGTGAAGGAAGGGATCCACAGGGCGCTTCCATCTCTGCGCAGGCAGGCATTTACATTTTCCCGGGGGGTGATGGGCGTGTTATATTTCAGCACCGGCCCGCCAAAGCTCATGGTTGTATTGATGTGTTCGCCTACCACCTTTAACTCGTCTTCTGAAAAAGGGATTTTAGCCATGGGTGTTCCTCCTTATCTGCTATACCGTTCCCGGGAGGCTTTGTACAGCTCTTCCCGGAATGCTCTGGTCAACATGCCCGGCGGGTTATAAAATCCGGAGTATATAGCCGGTTTTCCGGGCTTGGTATACTTCTCCACAAAGTCTCTGGCCGCCGCCCGCTGCTCCTCTTCCGTAGCTGTTTTGGGATCAAAGGGCTTGTCATACACAATGCCCAGGATGATCTGGTCCCCGTAGTCCTCATACAGCTTCTGGGTGTTGTTCATGGGCATGGGAATCCAGGAATCAAAGCCGGCCTCCACAAAGATGTTGCAGCGGTCTTCAATGTGGCCGCAGCTGTGCAGATCTAAGAATTTGCCCTTGGAGTGCACATGGTCCACCAGCCGTTTCATCTCCGGCAGGAAAATCTCCCTGGCCACCTCGTCCGAGAAGAACGGCGCCTTTTGGGAACCCCAGTCATCATGGATGGAGAAGCCGTCCAGATCGTAATATTCCAGGCTTTTGTCCACCAGGCGGATGTACAGGCTGGTCAGCTCATGGACCAGCGCCTTTACATCCGGAATCTGCTCCTCGTCAATCACGGCCACGGCAGCATTCTCAAACCCCATAAAGGAAATCAGGCGTTCAAACCAGCAGCCGTTGAGGAACGTCAGCACATTGGCCTTCCCATTGCTGAGATACTCTTTGTTTTTCTCCGCGCTTCCGGCCCAGTCCCAGCTGTCGATATCCGGAAAGACAACCTTTTCCTTCCATTCACTGACATCCTCCAGGAGAGGCGGGTTCCCGGGCTTCTCCATAGAACCGCCGGCCACGTCAATGTAGACCCACTCAATGCCGAACATGTCTTTCCCGCCGAATTTTTCTCTGGGATACGGCTCTCCGCCCTCAAACACAAAGCCGCGCGCCCCGTTATCGGGGAAAATCGAGGGCGTAAAAGTGTTCTGCTCAATATCCGTCAAAACCCACCAGGGGTTCCCCTTATAGGTATCCACCACGCTTTGCCGCATGGATACCGGAAAATCATAAATGGGAAGCATTTCCCCCGTAAAGCCCGGGATTTCCTGAACAATTTTCAGCTCTTTCTCTTCAAATTTCGGATGTGCCATTTGCAATATGCTCCTTTCCTGGCCGTTTTACTTGCCTTCGTGCTCTTTCTCATACTTGTCCTTCCCCAGGTAGATGGGAAGGGAGGTAACAAAGCAGATCACAGCGCCTACCGCCGCCACCACAAACTTATAATGAACGTTGCTTCCGTCGCCGCATACCAGCTTGGTGATGAAAGTGATGACATAGATGGCGATCAGCATGCCGGCGTTCATAAACGCGGAGTAGATGGACATGGCCTTGCCGTACTGGGAAGCGGGAACCGCATTGTGCAGCTCCTCCATGATGTACGGGCCGCAGCCGTTCATGGCGAAGCCCAGCAGGATGCCGCAGAAATAAATGCCGACCACACTGCTTGTCTCAAAGACCGGCAGCCCCAGGCCGATGACGGACAGCAGCATCATAAAGGGCACCGTGAATTTTTTCAGAAATCGAGTGGAATATACGCCAAAGAGGGCGCCGGAAAGGATTCCGCCGATGGTTACGCAGCTGGCGGCAATGCCGGCCTCGGCAGAGGTGCCAAGCTTATAGGTGTTGATAATAAATTCCGATACGTTTGTCCCAAACACATAGAGGAACATGAAGAAGAACAGATAGTGGATGGAAATGGCCCATACCTTTCCCATGCCGCCTTTTTCCGGCTCCGCCGTCTGTGCAGCCGCCGGCCCTTTCGGTTTCTGCTGCAGGGAGCCTTCCGGTTTTACATTGGGAAGAAGGATCATTTCCAGCACAATGGCAAATACAAAGTAGAAGAACAGCAGGTAAGCGTTCTGCCAGCGGGTTACGGCAATAAAGCCGCCGACCGTGGTGATGATTACGCCGCCGATGTTCATGGTGGCGGTGCAGATCCCGGTCCATGTCGCTCTCATCTTCTCGTCCTTTACGATGTCCGCCAGCAGGATACCCAGCAGCGTATAGTTGGATCCCTGGGCGAATCCCAGCAGGCCTGCTCCTACAATCAGCACATAGATGGAGGCAGTGCCGCCCAGCAGCAGATAGATTAATCCGTAAACAAGAACTGCGATCTGATGAAAGATGACCAGTATCTTGGCCGGGATCTTGGTGTTCAGTTTTCCTACAAACAGGGCATAGACCACGGACACCAGAGACGGGGTTACCAGGATTGTCTGGACCACCGCCTGGGGAGAATCCGCGTAGCTCTGGGAAATGTAGGCCACGATTCCCATGGTCATGTTGTTGGCGACTGCTCCGAAGCAGAATAGAAGGATTCCGAATAAAGCCTTTACATTCATTTTTTTCTCCATTTTTACCCTCCTCCGAAAATATATAGGCTTTTTATATATGCATATTATAGGATGGCATACAGATAAGTGCAATTCGGTAAAGAGTAGAATATTTTTGACCATATCCGACAAAGTGTCGGAGTACCATTGCTAAAAGCAGGAGTTATGAAAAATAAAAGGCTTCCAATAAAAAACCGTGCTTCTGCGAGCAGAAACACGGCTTTTTGTTTCATTTATTCTTGGCTGTAGCGGATCCGGGAAGCCTTGTACAGCTCCTCCCGGAAGGCATCGGTCATCATTCCCACCGGGTTGTAGAGAGAATAGGAAGACGGTTTTCCAGGTTTGGTATATTTTTCCACAAAATCCCTGGCAGCGGCCCGTTGCTCCTCCTCGGTGGCCGTGGCCGGATCAAAGGGCTTATCGTAGACAATGCCCAGTACAATCTTGTCGCCGTAATCCTCGTACAGCTGCTGGGTATTGTTCATGGGCATGGGCGTCCAGGAATCAAAGCCTGCTTCCACAAAAATGTTGCAGCGATCCTCAATGTGGCCGCAGCTGTGGAGGTCCACAAATTTGTTTTTGGAGTGGACATAATCCACAAACCGTTTCATTTCCGGCAGGAAGATGTCCCGGGCCACCTCTTCGGAAAAGAACGGAGCCCTCTGGGCGCCCCAGTCATCATGGATAGAGAAGCCGTCCAGATCGTAATATTCCAGGCTTTTGTCCACCAGGCGGATGTACAGGCTGGTGAGCTCATGGATCAGCGCTTTTATATCCGGGATCTGCTCCTCATCGATCACCGCCACCGCCGCATTCTCAAATCCCATGAAGGAGATCAGCCGCTCAAACCAGCAGCCGTTGAGGAAGGTCATCACATTGCATCTGCCGTTTCCCAGGTACTCCCGGTTCATCTCCGCGTTTCCGGCCCAGTCCCAGCTGTCAATATCCGGAAAGATAACCTTTTCCTTCCACTCGCTGGCATCCTCCAGCAGGTGCGGGTTTCCGGGCTTTTCCATGGAGCCACCGGCCACGTCAATGTACTCCCACTCCACGCCGAACATATCCTTTCCGCCGAATTTCTCCCGGGGATAGGGCTGGGCCTCAAACACAAAGCCCCGGGCCCCGTTGTCCGGGATTACCGAAGGGGTAAACAGATTCTGCTCAATACCTGTCTGAACCCACCAGGGATCCTTGTCCCGGAAGGTGGCAACCGCACTCTCCCGGAGGGAGATGGGGAAATCATAGACGGGAAGTGTAACGCCTCCAAACCCCGGTACTTCCTGCACAACCTTCAGCTCTTTCTCATCAAATTTCTTGTGCGCCATAGACGGCCCTCCTCAAATCCATTTTTCAAACAAATCAGGTGAAATGGTTTCGATTTTATTTTAGCGGAAGGGCCTGCCGGTTGCTATGGATAAAGTATACAAGATTTTTCAAAATTTTCGATCAATTTTTGTGCATATCCGTATACGGCACAAATTCCTCCGGCACTGCCGGGTGGTTCCCCAGCATTTTCTCCATCCAGATGATGTCATACCAGCGGCCAAACTTGTAGGCACACTGGAGAAAGCGGCCTACCAGCCGGTAGCCCTGGCGGGCGTGGAAGCGTTTACTAGCATCGGTTAGGTAGGGATCATCCGGCCGGTCCGTAAAGGCAAGGCAGGCGTACAGGTTCTGAATCCCCTGGGCCCGGAGGAGCTCCTCCATCCGCCGGTAGAGGGCCGAGCCGCCTCCCTGTCCCTTGCATTCCGGACGTAGGTAGATGCTCAGCTCCACCGAGCGGCGGAAGGCGCTGCGGGGATGGAAGGCGGAGGCATAGCAGTAGCCGGCCAGCTGTCCGTCCTGCCACAGCGTCAGGTAAGGGTAGCGGGGCAGCGTGCGGGCAATCCGGCTCCGGAACTCCTCCACCGAGGGAGGCTGCTCTTCCAGGGAGATGGCGGTATTGCGCACATAGGGGGCATAAATTTCCAGGAGGGCTTCCGCGTCCTCCGGGGTGGCAAGCTGAATGGTTCTGGTGTGTTCCATACGGGATTCCTCCTCACGCCCTCTATCATACCGCAGGGCCGGGATGGGGGCAAGATAAATTTTGGCCCTCTGCGGGGCTACCCGGGAGGCAGATTGCGTGGTATAATTTTTCTAAGATCCACTTCTCCGGGCGGCCTGGCCCGCAGGGAGAGATACCTTATTTCAGAAGGAGGGCATACCATGATTTTTGAAAAACCGGGAAAAGAGAATACAGAGGCTACGCTGGAATTGGCAGTGAAAACAGCCCGGGAGCGGGGCATTTCCCATCTGGTGCTGTCCAGCACCGAGGGGCACACAGCAGAGCAGCTGCCAGACACCCAGGGGCTTCAGGTGGTGGTGGTGACCACCGCTTATGGAAGCAAAGCTCCCAATGAAAACCGGCTGTCCCGGGAAAAGCGGGCGCAGCTGGAGGCCAAGGGCTATCAGGTCTGCACCGCCGGCCACGCCTTAAGCGGCGCGGAGCGGGGGCTTTCCTCCGTGTTTCACGGCATTTATCCCCTGGAGATTATGGCGGCCACGCTTCGGATGTTCGGCCAGGGTATGAAGGTCTGCGTGGAGGTGGCCACCATGGCGGCGGATGCCGGCATGATTCCGGCAGGAGAACCGGTGGTGGCAGTAGGCGGCACCGGCCACGGGGCGGACACGGCGGTGATCCTCCGGGCAGGGGGCAGCAGCCATATCCTGGACACTAAGGTGGAGGAGGTCCTCTCCAAGCCCAGAGGATGATTCCTCACTGGACTGCCAGAAAAAAACAAAACTGGCTATTTCGCTCAGGCCATACCCTGTGATAGGATGAGCAGTACCGGCAGAAGGAAAGCGGCCGGATGTTCTGGGCGGCTTTGCTGAGTCAGCGCCCCGGACCTTTCTGACCAAGTTGGTGATTGGACTGGTGGTGGGGCTGGTGGCCCACCGGATTGCTCATCTTTCGGAACCGAACCCGGCGCCTTACATCTTCCGGTGGTCGGCGGTGGCGGCAGTGGCCGGGCTGACAGTAAACTGTGTGTTTGAGCCAACGTTAAAGTACGTCTGGTATACGCTGCTGTTTCCCAATCCGGACAAGGCAGTCGCTTCCATCCGTGCCTTGCTGGCCCTGACCACCTATGCCACGGTGATCAATGCGGTGATCAACGCAGTGGCAGCGGTGATCCTGTACAATGCGGTGCGGCCGGCGCTGCAGCGAGCCGGACTTCTGCTGCCGGTCAGTCGGTCTTAAATCCTTCTCCCAGCACCTCGTTGGATTCCAGAATGATGACAAAGGCGTCCGGGTCAATCTCCCGGACCAGGCGGCGGATGGGGTACATCTGCTTGTTGTTGCAGGCGCAGAGGACCACGTCCTTTTCCTTTCCGGAGTAGCTTCCCTCTGCCTTCAGGAAGGTGGCGCCCCTGCCCACCAGCTGGTCAATCCGGTCCGCCACCTGCCGGGGGTAGTCGGTGATGATCAGGGTCAGCTTTCCGGCGTCCATACCGTACATGACCTTGTCCATGACGGCGGAGAGCAGAAAGCTGATGAGAACGCCGTAGATCAGGCTGTCAATATCCTGGGATACCAGGATCACGCCCAAAAGCACTACCAGAAAGTCCAGCCCGAAGGTGATTTTCCCCAGGGAGAGATGAGGATTTTTGGCTTTGATATACATGGTAATAAAGTCGGTGCCGCCGGTGGAGGAACCGCGCATGAAAATCAGGGCATAGCCTAAACCGGAAAGGACGCCGGTACAGAGGGCTGCCAGCAGGCGGTCGCCGGTGTAAACCGGCAGCAGCGGGGCGGCCCAGTCCATAATGGCGGAGGTAATCAGGATGCTGCGCAGAGATCGGAGAAAAAAATCCCGGCCCAGGGTGCGGAAGCAGAACAGGGCAATGGGAATATTGAGCAGAACTGCCATCATACCAATGGGCGTTCCGAAAATTTGGTAAAAAATCAGGGCAATACCGTTGACCCCGGCCATGGGAAACTGGGCTTCGGCGGCAAAATTGTAGGTGCCCAGGGCAATGAGAATTCCTCCCGCCACATCAATGCCGCAGTCCACAGCCAACCGGCCGAGTTTTTTTTGCATATCTTTCCCCTCCTAATCGTATTTTTTCCCATTGCCATTGTACCAAGCTGCTTACGTGGCGTCTAGCCTCCAATACATATTTCTGCCACTTTTAAATGAGCCAAACTGGTACATACCAGTTCTTTTCGTCCACAGGCAACAGATCGTTTGCCATACAGACCACGCTTCCGGTTCCAATCT
>CAZSAF010000092.1:0-9850 GCA_964604605.1 uncultured Lachnospiraceae bacterium | reverse complement strand
AAATGGTCTCAATCTTGGTGGCGCCCAGGGCCAGGGATGCCTCCTCATACTCCTTGGGCACTGCCTGCAGCGCTGTGTTGGATACGTTGACAATGGAGGGCAGAATCATAATGGCCAGCACAATGATGGCCGCCAGCAGGGTGGCGCCGGAAGGCAGGTTGAAAATCTTCTGGATGCCCGGCACCAGAATGATCATGCCCACCAGGCCGTACACCACCGAGGGGATGCCGGCCAGCAGCTCCACCGCGGTCTGGATCACCCGGGCCACCTTGGGCGAGGCGATCTTGGACAGGAACACAGCGGTGAACAGGCCCACCGGCACGCCGATGAGCACCGCACCGGCGGTACCATAGATGGACGTCAGGATAAAAGGCAAGATTCCGTACTGGGGATCAGTCCCATGGGTGGGGGCCCAGGTCTCGCCGAACAGGAAATCCACCAGGCCGATCTCCCGGATGGCCGGGATACCGGAGATAATCAGGTAAATGCTGATAAACAGCACAAAGGCTACGGCAATGATCCCGCAAAGCAGAAAGATCAGGTGCATGCCCATTTCCATGGCATTTTTCGCCCCGTTGAACTTGGCCTGAGTGGCTACCACCTGGTCCTCCGTCTCCTTTTTCGGTGCTTCTTTTTCTGCCGCCGTATTTTTTTCCGTTTGATTGGTTGTGTTGAGCTTTACTGACATATTATCTTCCATAAGGGCAGCTCCTTCTCTCTTACTCACAGGAATAGCCTCCACGAAATGCGGAGGCCTTTTCCTATCCTATTTTTTCGATTCGGTTCTTTACTCGGCAACCGGTACCGCGCCAGCATTGCGGATCAGATCAGCAGCATCCGTGGAGGTGGCAAAGTCGAAGAACGCCTGGGCCTGAGCGCTCAGCTCGGTTCCCTCTTTGGTCACCAGTACGAAGGGACGCTGGATGGCGTAGGTGCCGTCCGCAACGGTCTCCTCGGTGCAGGCCACGCCGCCAACGGTGATGGCGGTGATGCCCTCCTGGCCTTCCACAGCAGACAGGGAAGCGTAGCCAATGGCGCTGGCGTTGCCTCTCACAGCCTCAATCACAGCGCCGGTGCTGGTCAGCTCCTGGCTCAGCACACACAGATCCTCGGTCTCAGTGATGGACTCAAAGCCATCCCGGGTACCGGAACCAGCCTCACGACCGATGGTAGCAATGGTCCCAGCGTTGCCGCCCAGGTCAGCCCAATCGGTCACCTCGCCGGTGAAGATCTGAGCGATCTGCTCCACGGTCAGATCCGTGACTGGGTTCTCGGAGTTTACAATAATCGCAATGCCGTCCAGAGCCACAATGGTGCCTGCCAGACCGCCGGCAGTCTCCTCATCCGTCAGCGCACGGGAGGACAGGCCGATATCACAGGTGCCCTGAGAAACAGCCTCAATACCAGTACCGGAACCGGTGGGGTCATAGCTTACCGTCACGCCCTGATGATCTGCCATAAACTGCTCCGCCAGGCTTCCGATCACATCCTCCATGGAGGTGGAACCGTTGGTGGAAACGCTTCCGCTCAGCTCCTCCCCAGCGGCAGCAGCGGTGGTCTCATCAGAACTGGAGCCGCATCCTGCTGTTACGGCTGCAACCATAGCCATAGACATAAATACAGACAAAACTTTTCTCATCTTCATGATCTTTTCTTCCTTTCGCTTCGCTTTTTTTATTCCTTTTTCAAGTTCGAGATGATTATACGGAAGGAATGTAAAAGATCAAGGGTGTGTTTTGTAAAATCTGTGTAAAATTCAGGGGCTTCCATACATAAAACCGGCATATTTCCTAATATAAAAGGGATGTCCCAAGCCCTACTGGAACTGGGAATTGTACAGCTTTGCGTACAGCCCTCCCTGGCCCAGCAGGGTCTCATGGGTGCCCTGCTCCACAATCTCCCCGCCGTTAACCACCAGGATATGGTCCGCGTTCTGGATGGTAGACAGCCGGTGGGCAATGACAAAACAGGTCCGCCCCTTCATCAGCTCCCGCATGGCCAGCTGGATTTTCTGCTCCGTCTGGGTATCCACATTGGAGGTAGCCTCATCCAGAATCAGCATCTTGGAATCCAGCAGCATGGCCCGGGCAATGGTCAGCATCTGTTTCTGCCCCTTAGACAGCCCGGAACCATCCCCGGTGAGCACCGTGTCATAGCCATGGGGCATTTGCAGAATGGCCTCATGGATGTGGGCTGCCTTGCAGGCCCGCTCCACGTCCTCCCGGGTAGCGTCCTCCTTTCCATAGGAAATGTTCTCATAGATGGTCCCGGTAAACAGCCAGGTATCCTGGAGCACCATGGTGTAGGCCCGGCGCAGGCTGCTGCGGGTCAGGCCGGAAATTTCTTTTCCGTCCACGGTGATGGAACCGGACTGGGGATCATAAAACCGCATCAGCAGGTTGATCAGCGTGGTCTTTCCGGCGCCGGTGGGGCCCACAATGGCCGTCAGGCTTCCGGGCTCCGCGTGGAAACTGAGGTCATGGATGATCACCTGGCCCGGCAGGTAGCCGAAGCGCACATGCTCCATGCGCACATCCCCCTTCACATCCGTCAGCTCCTCCGCATCCGGCGCATCCGCCGGCTCCGGCGCCTCGTCCATCAGCCGGAAAATCCGCTCTGCCGCCGCAGCAGCGGACTGGAGCTCGCTGAGGATGTTGGCCGCCTCGTTGATGGGTCCGGAAAACTTCCGGGAGTACAGCACAAAGGAGGACAGGTTGCCCAGGGAAATTTTCTCAAACAGGAACAGCACCGCTCCCAGCATGCTGACCAAGGACAGGGACAGGTTGTTGATAAAGTTCACCGAAGGGCCGGTCATACTACCGTAGTAGTCCGCATTATAGTAAGCGTCCACCGCCTCCGTATTTTTCTGGTCAAACCGGGCGATCATGGTTTCCTCCTGCCGGTAAGCCTTGATGGTCTTCTGGCCGCTGATGATCTCCTCGGAAAAGCCGTTGAGCTCACCCAGCTTGGCAGAGCGGCGGCGGAACAGGGGCCGCACCCGCCGGGCCATGTACCGGGTCAGAAAGAAGGAGGCCGGGATGGTGATCACAAACACGGAGACCAGCGCCGGGGCAATCAGCAGCATCATGACCAGGGAACCCACCACCGTGATGACGCTGGTGCAGATCTGCAGCAGGTCATTGGACAGGGAGGCATTGACCGTGTCAATATCATAGGAAATGCGGCTGATCAGATCCCCGGTGGGCGTCTGGTCAAAGAACCCCACCGGCAGCTCCATGAGCCGGTCAAAAATATCCTGGCGCATCCGGCGGATCACCTGCTGGCTGAAGCGGATGGTAATGCGGTTCAGCAGGTAGGTGAGCAGGGACGAGGCGGCGTAAAAGCCGATCATCAGCCCCGCGTAGAAAAACACCCGGGGGAAATCCACGTCCCCCGGCCCGTGGATGGCGTCTATGGCATAGCCGGAAAGCATGGGGCCCACCAGCCCCAGCAGGTTGCTAACCACGGTGAGAAGCAGCGCCAGGAACAGCAGCCCCCGGCACCGGTACAGGTAGCCCCACAGGCGGATCAGCACATACCGCCGGTCCTTGGGCTTTTCCTTCCGGTAGGCCTCCTCTTTCGGGGAAGCCGCATTCTTTCCAAAGAAAGAGAAATGGGGCTCCGATTGTTTTGCTTTATTGGGCCGTTGCCGCAACGCTGTCACCTCCCATCTGTGAAATGCAGATCTGCCGGTAGGGCTCGCAGGTGGCCAGCAGCTCCTCATGGGTGCCGTAGCCAATCTCCCGCCCGTTTTCCAGCATCAGAATGTGGTCGGCATGGCGGATGGAGCTGGCCCGCTGGGCCACAATAATGGTGGTGGTCCCCTGGAAATGCTCGGCCAGCGCCTTCCGCAGCCGGGCATCGGTCTGGTAGTCCAGGGCGCTGGAGGAGTCGTCCAGGATCAGAATCTCCGGCGGCAGGGCCAGGGCCCGGGAGAGCAGCACCCGCTGCTTCTGGCCGCCGCTTAAGTTGGAGCCCCGGATGGCCAGCCGGTAGTCCAGCCCGCCCTCCAGCTCCTGAATGAAGGAGCTGGCCTGGGCACAATCCACCGCCCGCTCCAGCTCCTCCGGGCTCACCTGCCGGCCAAAGCGGATGTTCTCCCCCACCGTGTCCGCAAACAGCACATCGTTCTGGAAGACAATGCCAAATTTTTTGTGCAGCTCCTCAAAGGGGATGGTCCGCACGTCCTCCCCGTTGATGCGGATGGTTCCGCTGTTCGCGTCATAAAAACGGATCAGCAGATAGAGGATCGTGCTCTTGCCGCAGCCGGTGGGACCAATGATCCCCAGGGTCTCCCCTTTCTTCAAGGCAAAGGAGATGTTCGAAATCACCTCCGGGCGGCCCAAGTGATAGGTAAAGGAAACATGGTCAAAGAGGACATGGTACGGGGACTCCGCTTTCTGCCCTGCCGGCTTCGACGCTTTCTGCTCCTCCGGCGCCAGCACCTTCAGATCCTCCGGCGCCTCCAGCACCTCCTGGATTCTCCGGGCGGAGGCGGAGCCTTTGGAGAACATCATGAACATCCGGTTGATGGAGAGCATGGCGTTGAGGATGATGGTAAAGTAGGTCAGAAAGGCCAGAATGATTCCGGTCTGGGACTTGCCCGTATTGACCCGGAAAGCTCCGGCCACCACCACCAGGGTCAGGCCGGTGTTTAAAAACAGGTTCATCAGCGGCTGGCTGGCTGCCATGGTCACGGAGGCCTTGGTCTCTCTGTCCACAATATTCTGGTTGGCGTCCTGGAACCGCTTTTTTTCATACTCGGTCTTGGAGAGGGCTTTGATCACCCGGATGCCGGATGCATTCTCCCGGACCACCCGGACCATCCGGTCCACCGCCCGCTGCAGCTTGGTGTACAGAGGGATGCCCCGGCGGGAGATGGAAAACACGGTGACGGCCACAAAAGGCAGCACCGCCAGCAGCACCAGGGTCAGCACCGGATCCAGAAACATGGACATGGTAATGCCGCCCAAAAGCAGAATGGGCGCGCGGATCCCCAGCCGCTGCATCATACCAATCATCTGGTGAATATTATAGGTGTCTGAGGTAAGGCGGGATTCCAGGGATGCAATGGTAAAATCATCCGTCTGCCGGCAGGAAAGATAGGAAATTTTGGCGAAGAGGTCATGGCGCAGCCGCTCCGTGGTGTTCCGGGCTACCCGTGAGGCCATCCGGTTGGCGGTGACGTTGCCCACCCAGCCAATCACCGAGCACACCAGCATCAAGAATCCATAGAACAGAATCTCCCTCATGTTTTTCCGGGGCACAATCTCGTCAATCAGCTTGGAGAGAAGCCAGGGCAGAAACAGCTCCATGATGGTGCCGGTGAACTTCACCGTCATACCCAGAATCATCCGCAGGATATAGGGCTTCAAGTAAAAGAATACGGTTTTCAAGGCGGGCCTCCTTGTGTACGCAACTGTTGCATCTGCAACTATATAAAAGCATACTATTGAAGATGGGAAAAGTCAATGGGATTTACGGCAAAAAGGATATTCCCGCAAAATCACGCACCTTCCGGCACTTGCTTTTCCGTGGAATATCCTTTTCTAATGGAAGCGGTTCTGTCTCTCGATCCTTGCCGCTTCCCAAACAATTTCCCGCTGCCCAGGCAGCTCCGCTCTGACGGCCTTCCAGGCCGCCCTCTAAGCCTCCTTCCGGTACCGCACCTGGCCTTCGCAGACCGTGCAGGCCACCTCCGCGCCCATGTCCCGGCCGGGAAGCCCCTGGAACACCGCAAAATTAGCATCCTTTCCCACTTCTATGGAGCCCACCCGGTCTGCCAGGCCCAGCACCCGGGCCGGATGGATGGTCACCATCCGCAAGGCCCGCAGCAGTTCCGTGCCCTGGCGGACCGCCTCCTCCATTTCCGTCATCAGGGAATCCAGCCCCAGGATCGGGGAGTCTGTGGTCAGGGAAACCTCCACGCCCCGGCGGTCCAGGTCCGCCACCGCCTCTATGTCCGTCATCCGGGACTCATAGAAGGACCGGCGGCCGCCGGTGGGGCCGTAGACAATGCCGCAGCCACTCTCCACAATCTCATCCAGATAGTTGGAGCTGCCCCAGGCGTGCTCCAGGGTAAACCAGATTCCATAGCGGGTGGCGCACTGGATTGCGGAAAGCATATCGTTGTGGGTGCAGTGGATCCGCAGGGGGATCTCCTTCCGGAACACAGGACCCATGGCCTCATAGTCCGGCTGCCGCTCCACCGCTTCCCCGGCATTCTTTTTCTCCCAGTAGGCGTGGGCATTGTACAGGAACTCCTCCAGCAGGAAGGTGGCGCCCATCCGGGAATCCGGCTCCACGCCCCGGTTCTGATACCAACCCTTGGGATTCTCCCCCAAGGCTGCCTTCATGCACATGTTATTCCGGAGGCACATGTCAAAAATATTATCCCCCCAGGTCCGGGCCGCCACCCCCATGCCGCCGATGACATTGGCGCTGCCGGGGATCAGCCCCAGGGTGGTAACGCCGTTTTTCACCGCAAAGGGGAAATAAGGGGCGCTGACATCCACCCCGTAGATGGCGTGCATATCGGCGGCGATGGGGCGGGTGGCCTCGGTAACGCCGTTCATCAGCCCCACATGGGCATGGCAGTCAATCAGGCCGGGCAGCAGGTGCAGGCCGGTAAGATCCAGCACTTCCGGCTTCTCCGGAGCATCCTCCGGCGCAAGCCCCTGTCCAATGGCCGCAATCTTTCCGTCCCGGCAGAGAATGTCCCCCACAAACGGCGCCTCCTCCGTCTGCGGATAGATGGTCGCGTTTTTTAACAGCAGCATATTCATCCCTCCCATCCCGGCGCCGTGTACACGGCCTCTCCGTCAATCATGGTCTCCAGCAGCTTCGCGCCCACCTGGGCCACCGGGTTGCCCTCATAGATCAGCAGATCCGCGTCCAGCCCCGGCTTCACCAGGCCCACCCGGTCATCCACCCCGTGGAACCGGGCAATGTTGGCCCCCAGCATCCGCAGTACCTGCTCGCTGTCGCCCCGGCCCTGCATCAGCTTGGAAGCGGTCCACAGCATACACTCCCTCCCGTACATCATATCTTCGGACAGCAGGGAGATAGAAACCGGCACGCCCTGGCCATCCAGCTCCGCAAAGGCCGAATAGTCCATCTGATGGGTCACCGCCTGGGAATTGTGGGTCAGTTCTCCCAGGATCACCTGGGCCTTGGCCTTTTTCAGGGCCTCCGCCGCCTTGGGGGCCTGGTAGGCCAGGGCAAACCCCAGACGCATGTTGGGGAAGTCTGGGGACAGGGCCTCCACCACCGCCGTAATCTCCGAGGCGGTAACCGCCGCCACCACAAAGGGGATCTCCCCCTCCCGCACTGCGTCCATCACCTCTTTGGTCCGCCGGCTCCGGTAATCGCTGCCATAGTCGGTCCGGTGGAAGGCTTCCTGCAGCAGGGAGATCATGGCCATGCGGGTCATGGGACCGCTTTTCTTGCCAAATACCTTGGAGACCTCCTCCGTGACGGAGCCCTTCAGGCCCACCTGCCGCCGCACCGTCATCCGGTTCAGGTTCTTCCCCCAGGTCTTGACCACCGCACAGGTGCCGCCAATGAGCCCCTGGTTGGCCGGAGCGACTACCATGCTGGTGACGCCGGCTTTGTACAGTTCCTGCCGCATAATCTCATCCGGGTCAATGCTGTGCCAGATATCCAGATAGGGAGTCACCGGGTGGGAATTCTCATTGAAGTCCTTGGCCTCGTAGGCCATATCCTGGGTTCCCATGAAGCTGTTCCCGTCTATAAAACCGGGGAACACCTCCTTCCCGGCCAGATCCCGCACCGGCTCCGGCTGTCCCTCCCGGGCCAAGTCCCGGCCCACCCGGGCAATCTTTCCCTGAAGCACCTGCACATCACAGTTTTCCAGGACGGTTCCATCCCCCACATGTACGGTGGCACCTTGCAAAATCATACGCTCTGCACCCCTTTCTTCCTATTACAATAGTGTACGCTCTCTTCCAGAGAACCGTTATATAGTAAAACCATAGCACATCCATCGTCTTCTGTCACGCTATATCAGCGGAAAAATGCCCAGCACAATGCCGCCAGAATGGCGCCGGTCCCCAGCACCACCGGCATCAGCATGGACCATACCGCCAGAATCATGGCCAGAATGTCCTTGCCGGTGGCCCGCACCTCCTCCCGCGGGGCCGCCGGAGGCTCCGGGAAGTCCGCAAAAGCGGAGGGTTCCGCAGCCCCCGAAAGATTCCCAAAAGCGGAGGGTTCCGCGGATCCCGGGAATCCCCCTGCACCGGCACCAGCTTCCCGCATACGGGACCATTGGCGAATCGGAAAAATCATCTGCCTCCACCTCCTCTTCACTCACCCACCAGATGGCAGGCCACCTGATGTCCCGTCTCCACCTCCCGCAGCGCCGGCACCTCCTCCGCGCACTGGTCACAGGCCCGGGGGCACCGGGTCCGGAACTTGCAGCCGCTGGGAGCGTTGGAGGGAGAGGGAATATCCCCCTCCAGCAGCACCCGGTTCATCTTCACCGTCGGATCCGGAATGGGGATGGCCGACAGCAGCGACTGGGTGTAGGGGTGCAGCGGATTGTCAAACAGTGTCTGGGTGTCCGCCACCTCCATAAACTGCCCCAGATAGATGACGCCAATGCGGTTGGAGATGTGCTTCACCACGCTGAGGTCATGGGAGATAAACAGGTAGGTCAGCTTTTTCTTCTCCTGCAGATCCATCAGCAGGTTAATCACCTGGGCCTGGACCGACACGTCCAGTGCGGACACCGGCTCATCGCACACCACAAACTGGGGCTTTAAGGCCAGGGCCCGGGCTATGCCGATCCGCTGCCGCTGGCCGCCGGAGAATTCGTGGGGATACCGGGTCACGTACCGCCGGCTGAGGCCGCAGCTCTCCAGCAGTTCCTCCACCTGGGAGCGGATCTCCGCCGAGGTTCCCATGTGATGCTCCTTCATACCGCAGCCGATGAGCCGCAGCACATTCATCTTGGGGTTCAGGCTGGAGTAGGGATCCTGGAAAATAATCTGCATCTGGGTGCGCATCTCCTTCATCTGGGCCTTGTTCAGGGAAAGCACCTCCTTCCCGTCAAAGGTCACCTTGCCTCCGGTGGGAGGGACCAGGCGCAGCAGCGTCCGGGCTGCCGTGGATTTGCCGCAGCCGGACTCCCCCACAATGCCGAAGGTCTCCCCCCGGTGTATGGTAAAGTCCAGGCCATCCACCGCCTTCACGTAGGTCAGCGGCCGCCCGGTCAGGGTCTTTTTGGCCGGAAAATATTTCTTCAGTCCTTCTACCTTCAACAACACTTCCCTCATTGGTCCTCTCCCTCCTCTCCGCAAAGCCAGCAGGCCACCGAATGCCCCTCTGACACCGTCCGCATCCGGGGCATCTCCTGCCGGCAATGCTCCGTGGCGTGCTCGCAGCGCAGATGGAAGGGGCAGCCCCGGGGTATCTCGTACAGGCTGGGCACGTTGCCGGGGATGGTGTACAGCCGCTCCTGCGGGTGCAGGATGTTGGGCTTGGAGCGCATCAGCCCCTGGGTGTAGGGATGCCGGGAATCCTGGAACAGCGAGAGCACCGGGGCGTGCTCCACCACATGGCCGGCGTACATGACCAGAATATCGTCCGCCATCTCCGCAATCACACCCAGATCGTGGGTAATCAGAATCAGTCCCATGTTCAGCTTTTGCTTCACATCCCGGATCAGGTTCAGGATCTGGGCCTGGATGGTCACATCCAGGGCCGTGGTGGGCTCGTCGGCAATCAGCAGCTCCGGGCTGCAGGCCAGAGACATGGCGATCATGGCCCGCTGGCGCTTGCCGCCGGACAGCTGGTGGGGATAGTTTTTTTGTTCTCGCTGGTCGTC
>CAZSAF010000091.1:0-9899 GCA_964604605.1 uncultured Lachnospiraceae bacterium | reverse complement strand
ATGACGCCCTGGCGCAGGGGGCGGATGGCCACAATGTTCCCCGGCGTCCGGCCGATCATCTTCCGGGCCTCCTCACCGATCTCCTTGATCTCGTTGGTGTCCCGGTCAAAGGCAACCACCGAGGGTTCCTTCAGCACGATTCCCTTTCCTTTTATATAGACCAGAATGCTGGCTGTTCCCAAGTCAATTCCTATATCCATGGATAGCATGAACCGCATGTCTCCTTTCCGTTATTGGTTTATGGGCCGCATCCTTTGCGGCATTCCGTCACACCCGGCGCTGTTCCTGTCTGTCTCAAATTCTGTGAGATTTCCCGCCATGCCCGGAGGGTGTGTTCGTGTCTTGTTTCTATTATATACAAATCCGTCCCGTTTTCAAATGATTTTTCTCTTAAGTTTTCATTTCCTGGAGGCTCTTTGCCGCATGGAAGGGGGAGGGGTGTCGGATTAGGTCGAAGGTGAGAGGAAGGAGGCAGGGGAATACCCTTCAAATTGTCCTTTAAAAAATTGAGTTTGACCTCCGATTGTATTATAATATTATCCTGGAACAAAAATTGCCTGGGTTCCTGGGTATCGCAGATTTGGAGAGAAGAAGGAGGCTGGGGGTATGATATGGTTGGTTATGGCACAAAGGGATGACGGATTTCCGATGGGGATGAGCCTTGACGTGGACAGCCGGGAGGAAGGGCTGCGCACAGCCTTTGCCCAGGAAGATGTGATCCGCGTGGAGGATGCGTTTGCATTGCGAGAGCGCCGGGCCATCCTTTGCGAGGATGTGCCGGTGCGTGAGGAGGGGCACTGCCTGGTGGAGGTGGGCGGTGACCGCCGCTGGGTGCCGCGCGGTGAGCCGGAGGAGGACTGGTGGACGGAAGTCACCCCCCAGGGGATTGCCTACCAGGATGGCTGGGAGTATGACCGGGATACCAATACGGTGGTCTGTATGATCGGCTAGGCCGGTGTAACGGGCAAAGTGGCGGGAAAACACTTCCTGTCACCTTCCGGTTGACAAAAAATGTATTTTTTCTTACAGTTTTCTTAAGATGTTCATGGATTGTTCATATATGTGTTTTATACTTACAGCATACCACCTGAGGGTGGTGGAAAAGCTTTTTTATGCTCGTTGGCGGTGGGATTCCCCGTTCCCGCCGCCAATCCCCCCAAGATTACGACTACTTTCTGATAGATAGGAGAAAAGGGAACGAAACCAGACCGGTGTTGGATCTGGTTTTGTTCCCTTTTCTGCGGTTTTTTCAGGAAGGGGCCTATGTCCCTCAGCCATCCAGATGCAATTCATCCCGGATGGAAAAATAATGGGCCTTGCTCCGTTCCATGTGCTGGGCGATCAGGGCTTTGGCCGTATCGGCATCCCGCTTCAAAATGGCAGAGACCAGCGCCTGATGGTACTGAAAGGTAGAGTCAATGAAAGCATCCCGCTGTTCGCTGCTCTGGGAGATCCGGCGGGGGGACATTTCCCACAGCTGCTGCAGATAATCCGCCAGGCGGGGGCTTCCACAGTGTTCCCCGATATATGCCTGCAGCTGATTGGTGTAGCAGCTGAGGGCGTTTACATCTCGTTCTTCATAGGCCTGTCGCTCTTCCTGCAGAAGGTTCTCCAACGGAGCGGAATCCTGCCAGTTTTGGCAGATATGGGTGACAGCCCGCTGCTCAAAGAGTACCCGGATAAAATAGTAATCTTCAAAAAAAGCCCGTCCCACATCCTTGACAAAAAAGCCCCGGTTGGGAATATGCTCCACCAATCCTTCGTTGAGCAAAATGTAGATGGCCTCCCGAACCGGCATGCGGGAAACCCCCAGCTGCTGGGCGAGGGTATTCTGCACCAGCTCCTGCCCCGGCTGGAAGGTGCCGAAATAGATTCCCTTCCGAAGGATCTCTGCAATCCGTTCCCGGTTGGTTAAGGTTTTTCCTTTGTTCATCTGTGCATATCCATCTCTTTCCCTATTTGCGTTATCTTCATCCTACCAAAAAGCATTTCAAAAGTCCACACTATCCGGCAGCATTTTGATAATCGATTTTGAAACTTCGGTTATATTTTCAAAAAGAATGATTATATAGATATTAGAGATTGACAGATAGATTAAAAGGTGTTATATTCAAAATATCCAATATCCAATATCCAATATCCTATTTGGCCAGTGGCCAGGGCCAGAGAAGGAAAAAGAAATACCCCGCGGATATCCCTGTATGCCGTGAGAAAGGCGGCAGTAGCAGGAGACATCTTCCAGGAAAGGAGAAACTATGGAGACGAAAAAACGCTATCCGCTGCAGGCGGATTCCCCGCTGGTTCAGAAGATTCTGGTGTTTTTGCCCATCGGCATTCTGACCATGTCCATGATTGCCATGAACAACTCGGTAAAGAACCTGCTGAATTTCCGGCTGGAGGAAATCAACCTTCCAGGGCTCTATGCCATTATGACCACCGTTTTGAGCCTATGCACCACCATTGCCGGCCCCATTGGCGGTAAGCTGTCGGATGTGCTGGGGCGTAAAAAGACCGCTCTTATAGGCGTGGGGCTTTATGCCTTTGCCACCTTCCTTTTGGGCAGTGTCCCTAACGCGGCGGTGCTGCTGGGGGCGTATGTGCTGCTGGGCCTGGCCTTTGGCACGGTAAACCCTCTGTCCAGCTCCATGGTGGCGGACGTTATGGACAAAAAGGATGTTCCGGCTTACATTGGCTACGCCCAGGCGTTGATGTCCTTTGGCTCCATTATCATCCCTTACTTTTCCGGCTGGCTTTCGGGCCTGTTTGCCGCCGGCACCGCCATCAACAGCCTGCTGATCTTCTCCATTCTCAGCTGGGTTGCCATTCTTGCCCTGTATCCGGATATGGAAAAGGCGGAGGGAGAGAAAAAGCATGCCAACTTTGACTGGATTGGCTTGGCGGAAATGTTCTTTTTTGTAACCCCTCTGTCTGTGGGGCTTACCTTGGGCGGCGAGCAGATTCCTTGGCTGTCCGTGTGGTCCCTGTTTCTGTATCTGGTAGCCCTGGTTTCCCTGTGCCTGTTTATCAAACGGATGAAGACCACGGAGAATGCCCTGATCAATGTGAAGATGTTCTCCATCAAGGGCTTTATTCCGGTGATTCTGATTGTCATGCTCTCCAATCCTACTGTAACGCTGATCGGCTCTTACCTGATCCGCTTTGCCCAGGTGGAGCTGGGATTTACGGCGGCTCAGACCGGAGCCTGGAGTGTGCGGCGGATTGTGCCGGTGGTTCTCTCTCCTCTGATTGGATTCTGGCTGTCCAAGAGTCTGAATAAAAACAAGAATTATAAGGTGGCTCTGATTTTAGGCGGCTTTGTGGAAATTCTCTCGGTGGCCCTGCTGTTCTTCTGCCTGGGTGAGGGAACCCCTGGCTGGATGATCCTGTTGTCCCTGTGCTTGTTCCAGGGCGGCGCAGCCTTTGAGAACAGCCCTACCAAAGCTCTGGTGGCTAGCTCCATGCCCATCCACATGCGGGGATCCGGCCTGGCCATTCAAAGTTATGCATCCACCTGTGTGTCTACCATCTACACAGCGATCGCCGGCGTCCTCTACAATTCGATGCCGTTTTCAACGGCCATTGTCTGGATGATCGGCATTGCCCTGGTCTGCCTGTGCCTGCGCCAGGTGATTGCCTTTACCAAGCTGAACGATCTGAATCTGTAATCGGGCAGCATTTCTGAAATAGGAAAAACGAAAAGGAGTGACGCGTTATGAGAAAAGACATGGAATGGCGCAGGGCAGAGCCCCCGCGCAGCACACCGGAGGAGCAGGGGATTCATTCCCGGTCCTTTCTGGACTTTTTTAACGGGATTGCGGAGGAGGGTCTAGAGCTGCACAGCCTTCATGTGATCCGCCATAACCGGATGATCCTGGACTGTGTGGCAAAGCCCTTTACCGAGGAAAGTCCCCACCGGATCTATTCCTCGGCCAAGGGGATTCAGTGCCTGGCGGTGCTGTTTCTGGTGCAGGAGGGAAAGCTGACGCTGGATGACAAGGTGGTGGATTTGTTTGCGGAGGAGCGGCCGGAGCAAATGGATCCCCGGATGCAGGATATGACGGTACGGGATCTGCTGACCATGTCCAACGGCCATCCCCGCACCGGCTTCTATGAGATGCGCCAGAGCAACAACTGGATCCGGTCCTTCCTGGGGCAGCCGCTGCTGCGCCAGCCGGGGACCCAGTTTGAGTACAACAATGCGCCGCCGCACCTGGTCTGCTGTATTCCGCGGGTTGTTACGGGCCAAAATATGATTGAGTATCTGCGGCCCCGTTTCTTTGAGCCCCTGGGGATTGACGACCTGTGTGAGACCTGCCTGGATCCCAGGCATCCGGAGGATTTGGAGCCCACTACCCAATGCCTGTCTCCCATGTCCTTTGCCAAGTTTGCCCAGTTCTTCCTGCAGCACGGTTCCTGGAACGGCCAGCAGCTGCTGCAGGCAGACCTGTGTGACCTGGTGGGAAAGCGCTATTTTCCGACCCGCCATATCTACCCGGAACAGCCTTGTAATCAGTATGGTTTTGGTCTGTTCTGCTATGGAAGCAGTTTCGGCGGCTATCGGTTCAGCGGCGGCTATGGGCAGCAGGCTATTGTGATTCCGGAGCTGGACATAGCCTGTGAGTACATGGCCAATGAAACCTCCGCCAATGCGCAGAAAATTCTGGCACTGCTGGAGAAGCATATTGTCTGTGGCTGCCATGAACATCCGGTTCAGCCGGTGGAGGCGGATCAAAAGGCGCTGGAAGCATTGACGGCCCACTACAGCCTGGCACCCCGGGGGAACGAACACTCACCAAAGCAAAATCAGTGGAACGGTAAAACCCTGGTGTTGGAGGAAAATCCCCAGCAGATTGAGAGCGTCACCTTCTTTCTGGAGGAGGGAATCCGGCTGGAAGTGGTTCGGAACGGGAAAAAGGTGGAAGCCGTGTGCGGGCTGAATGGGGAGTGGACGGAGAATGAGGACTATCCGCTGATGGATGCGGCCAGTTCCCTGAGCCCGGTGATCAAGGGATATGAGCCGGCCCGGATCCTGGGATATGCGCCGTGGCAGCCGTGGCTATTGTCTGCTGCCTGGGTGGAAGAGAATGTGCTGCGGATCCACGCCCGCAGGCGGGATCTGATGTGTATGGTCACCCAGCAATTTGTGCTGGAGGAAAAGACCGGAACGGTGCGGATTCACTATCATTTCCTGCCGGGCAATGTGGAAAAAAATCCGGATGTTATTCTTTCGGGGCCATTTGCCCGTCCGCAAAGCGGGATTCGGATTCCCGATACCGGATATAATTCTTTTTGGCTACATCCAGATGACGTTCTGTGAGGCGGATTGCCTCCTGAGCGTCTTCCCGGAGAAGGGCTTGGGTCAGCTGATTATGATAGCGGAAGGTGGCATCTACAAATTGCTCCCGAGCCTTGTCGTTCCGTGAGTAGTGGCGGGGGGAAGCGCTCCATATCTGACGGAGATAGGACTCCAGCCGGGGACTGCCACAGGCATGATAAAGGTATTCCATCAACCGTCTGCTGCAAGCGCTGAGCTGGGGAAGATCCCGTGCCTCGTATGCGGCGGATTCTTCCTCCAGATACTGTTGCAGCGGTTCTTTGTCAATTCCCCTTTGGCAGGCCAACTCAATGGCCAGGCCTTCCAGCCATTTCCGGGTGTCATAGTAGTCATCCAGAAAGTCCACAGAGATCTCCTTCACCCGGGCCCCCTGCTTGGGAATATAGTCAATCAGGCCCTCGCCGGCCAGCAGCTGCAGGGCCTCCCGGATGGGTGTGCGGGATACGCTCATCTCTTGGGCCAAATGGTCCGGATTCAACAGATAACCGGGTGGAAAGGCACCGGAAAAAATATTTTTCCGCAGCTGGGCCAGGACTCGGTTGCGGGCAGGTTCCGTTTTGATCGGTTTCAGCATTGCGCACCCCCACGTTTTGATCTATCCCCATTATAGTGGATGAAGAAAAAAGTGGCAAGATAAAGGAGAGGACAAAATGGGAGCGGCAGAAAGAAGTCTGATTATTTTTGCGATATGTATTGTCCTGTTTCTGACAGAATGGGTCCCCATGGCTACCACTGCCATTCTGGGATGTATTTTGATGGTGGTATTCCAGGTGGCGGATTTTTCACAGGTATTCGGTCAGTTTTCCTCCACCTCCGTGATTCTGGTAATCTCCATGATGATTGTGGGGGACTCCATGTTCCGCACCGGTGTGGCTGGCCGAGTGGGCCGGCTGATTTTCCGCTTTTCCGGAGGCAGTGAACGGAAGCTGTTGATTCTTTCTGTGTGCCTGGCCGCTTTGATCTCCGCGTTTCTGTCCAATGTGGCAACCCTGGCCATGTTCATGGCGGTCTTTGGAAATCTGCAGAAAGAAAACCGGCATGTGGAGCTGCGCAATATTATGCTGCCGGTGAGTATGGCCTGTGTGGTGGGAGGCGTCACCACCCTGGTGGGCTCTGCCCCCCAGATGACCACCCAGAATCTTTTGATTGAGCTGACCGGCACCGGCTTCCGTTTCTTTGATTTCAGCCGCGTGGGCATTCCCCTGGTGCTGGTTCTGGTTCTTTATGTAAGCTTCATTGGCTATCCCCTGGGAAAACGGATCTGGGGAGGAACCCCGTTGCCGGAGGCGGATCTGCCGGTTCGGGAGGAGGCTCCTTCCTCTGGCACCGGAAAGCAGGCGGTGATGCTGTTGATCTTCCTGACGGTGCTGGTGCTTTTTTTCTGGGAACCCATCCCGCTGCCGGTGATTGGGGCCGGCGGGGCGGTCTGCTGCATTCTTTTTGGCTGCACCACCCAGAAGGATGCCATTGCCGCTGTACAGTGGAGCAGTGTGGGGCGGCTGGCCGGCTGCCTGGGCATTATCCAGGCCATGAAGGTCAGCGGCGGCGGAGAACTGCTGGCGGAAGGTGCATTCTCCCTGATTGGGGATACCTTCTCACCTTGGGTCCTGCTGGCCTGTTCCGTGTTGCTGACCCTGTTCCTCAGCGAGTTTCTCAATGACGGCACCGTGCTGGTAATGGTGCTGCCGGTGGTGCTCTCCCTCTGCCAGGCCCGGGGCTTTTCTCCGTATCCCTTTGCCATGGGCATTACTCTGGCAGCTGCCAGCGCCATGTGTACGCCTCTGTCTAATACGCCGCTGACCATGGTGGGAATCTACGGGTATCGGTTTGGCGATTATGTGCGCTATAACCTGGGACTGGACGTCTTGCTGGGAGTGACCAACATTTTGCTGACACCGCTGGTATTCCCTTTTTATTGAAATTTCTGATTGCTGTAATCCCAGTACTTTACCTTGAAGATTGCCTCCATGCCCAGTCCCACCACCAGCTCCAGCAGGGTGGCGGCCACCATGCCGGAGAAATAGGTGAGAATCCAGTTCCCCCGGAAGGGCAGGGTGACAAACAGAATCAATACTGCGCCGGTGCCGTAGAGGGGCAGCAGGGGAAGATGCAGAAATCCCCGGTTGACCCAGCGCTTCTTTTTGATGGACACATAGCCGCTTTCCCAAATTCATCCGATGAAACAGTAGATAAAAAAGAATAAAACCCATTGCAGGGGTGTGTATCGGTACATCGACATTTCCCTCCCCGTGTAAGACGTTTTTTCCGGTACGGCCAGCATACCAGAGCAGCATGCTTCTGCCAAGAAATCGCAGAAAAACTCCTTTACAAATTCCAGATAGATAATAGGAAGCAAATATTCCGCTTCGCACCATGGCCTGTAAGAGTATTGCTTGGCGAGGCGGATGTTTTTATAAAGAGGAAACACCCTCCGGGTGTACCTGAATGCCGTAGATAATGCGGCGGACAAAAGGAAATACCCTGCGGGTATACTGGATGCCGTGAAAGGCACGGCAGACAGAGGAAAGGAGGAACAAAATTGAAAAAAGCACTAGGTATCCTGTTGAGTCTTGTTCTGACAGCAACGCTACTCACCGGTTGCGGTGGAGGCGGCACAGAGGGCACCGGAACGGGAGGGACGGGCTCCGAAGAGACCGGCAGCGCGGCGGGAACCAGTACCGATGGCATTGTGACCATGGGTGTGTCTGGAACCCCGGGTGGCGGAGACCTGGGAAGTCAGCGAGGACGGCCTGACCTGCACCTGTCATATTAAACAGGGTATCCAGTTCCATAACGGCGATGAGATGACAGCATCGGATGTGGCATTTTCCATGAATCGGCTGCTGGCCATTGGAGAAGGCTACGCCTACCTGTTTGAGGATTCGGTGGAGTTGGCGGAGGCCACGGATGACTATACGGTGGTCTTCCACATGAAAAAGACCTTCGGCCCCTTTGTCAGCGCTTTAATCCGCCTGTTTATCCTTAACGAAGAGCAGGTGATGGCCAATGCAGAGTCGGAGGGCGCTTACGGCGAGTTTGGCGACTACGGCAGAAATTGGCTGGTCACCAACGATGCCGGTTCCGGTGCCTATATGGCCAAAGATCTGGTACAGCAGGACTACTTCCTGGCAGAAAAGTTTGACAAGGGCTACATTGTGAAGATTGAGGGTGAGGGCACGGATGCCGCCGAGTATGCGGCCTGGCTGAATTCCGGCGGCCAGCCATTCGGACGGTATCTGTCTGAATGGCTGGATGGCGTGCAGATTCTGGACAAGGGCGTGGTGGTAGGCCCTACGCCGGAGATTGTAGAGCTGGCCAGAAAGCTGGGTAAATAAGCAGCCCATCCCATCTGAAAAGACGCAGAGGAACAAGGGGATTGCCCGGGGCGAAGGATTCCGCTGCCGGGCCATTCCCTTTTTGTAAATAAAAACTTCTTTTCCTAAATATGTAAACAAAAATAAATTGGTAATAAAGAATTAGAGACCAAAAATATTACAAAAGATTTTTCGGATACGAAGTGTTGACAATAAAATAGCAGGTTGATTATAATACAGACAGCAATCATTATCGGTTGAGCAATCCAAGAGAGATTGTCCGGTGCCTGGCGCCGGCAGCGCCGAAGGGGCAAAAGGCTGACTTGAAACTCTCAGGCAAAGGAATTGGATTGGGACGAGGCTCTGAAGAACAGGGAGATGTGGATTGAAAAATTCTCATCTCCCTTTTTGGGAGCCAGGCGCACCCTGTGGGTGTACCTTTATGCCGTGAGAGACACGGCAGATCGAAGAAAGGAGGCTCAGCATGAGAGAGAAAATGTGGGCGCTGGTGAAGAAGCAGCCGGGGAAGGGGCTGTGGATGGAGCAGGTGGATGTCCCGGAGCCGGGGCCGGAGGATGTGAAGATCAAGATCCACAAGACTTCCATCTGCGGCACGGATCTGCACATCTACAACTGGGATGCCTGGTCCCAGAAAACCATTGAGACGCCCCGGGTCATCGGCCACGAGTTTGTGGGTGAGATTGTGGAGATGGGCAGCGCGGTCAAGGGATTCCACATCGGGGATCTAGTCTCCGGCGAGGGGCACATTGTCTGCGGCACCTGCCGCAACTGCCGGGCGGGCAACCGGTACCTGTGCCGCAACGCCATTGGCGTGGGGGTAAACCGGGACGGCGCCTTTGCCGAGTACCTGGTGATCCCGGCGGACAACGTGATCGTCTGCGATGGAACCGTATCGGAGGAGCTTTGTTCTTCCTTTGATCCCCTGGGCAACGCGGTGCACACCGCCCTGACCTTTGACGTGGTGGGGGAGGATGTGTTGATTACCGGAGCTGGGCCCATTGGGATTATGGCGGCGGTGATCTGCGAGCACATCGGCGCCCGGAAAGTGGTCATCACGGATATCAACCCGTACCGGCTGAACCTGGTGCGGACCATGTGTAACGCGGTGGCGGTGAACACGGCGGAGCGTGACCTGCAGGATGTGATGCAGGAGCTGGGCATGAAGGAAGGCTTTGACGTGGGCCTGGAGATGTCCGGTAATGCCAGCGCCTTTGCGTCCATGGTGGACA
>CAZSAF010000090.1:0-9964 GCA_964604605.1 uncultured Lachnospiraceae bacterium | reverse complement strand
ATAAAAAGAAATATTACCGTGATCCGGGGCGACAGCGCTACAGGAAAAACAACACGGATGCTGGAATGTGTAAATTGGAAGCTAATCCTGGAAAATTCTTCAGGGACAATCTTTTTCGCAGATAAGGAAAATGCCTTCATCCATACTGAAGAATTTGCGTCTGCTATCAAAAACTCCGATAATTATTATGTCCTGATTACCAGAGAAAATTTATGGGGACCTCTAAAACGTGTTTAAACGAGAAAAACAAGGAAAAGATTCTCGCAAGTATCAAAGGGATTGCGTTTCATTTCTAAACCAATTCCTGCCTGCCGGCAAGCCGCGTCAAAAGTGGGAGGCGCCCCCATACGCCTCCCACCGGCTTTTTCTCCTTTTATCCGGTTTTATTCCACCGGCTTCTGTACATCCGTAAAAGCCTGTACAGACTCCAGGCTGGTGTCAAACCGGTTGACAATCCACTTCCGGACTCCTTCCAGCCCAATGACAAAGGCGTTGGGCTCCCCTTCTTTCCGTCCCTTGTTTTCCTCCGCATGCTTCAGCAGGTCGCACAGATGGGGATGGGGATTGAAGAAAACATCCGCCCCTTTTTCCTTGCAGTGTTCCCACAGGCGCACGCAGGTGGATGCGTACAGCAGCGCCTGGTCCACGCTCCACTGCACCCCGTAAGGGTAAGGACCATCGTGATACCGTCCCGGGCCAAAAATGCCGTATCCCCCCATCATCACCGTATGGTGCTTTTCCCCATGGTCATGAACGTCAAAGGCAAAGTTCAGGCAGCCGGGCGTATGGCCGGCCCCATCCAGAATCTCCACCGTGTGATCCCCGTACACCAGCACATCGCCAGGCCGGAGCAGACGATCCACCCGGGGCAGCACCTGGGGTTTGTGAGGGCCCATGTTCTCATGGCTCCAGGACATATACGCCGTATCCTCCGGGCTCATGCCCACCGGGCAGCCGTATTTTTCCCGGATTCCCGGGGCTCCCAGATAGTGATCCAGATGGCCGTGGGTGATCAGCAGGGCGCAGATTTTTTCTGAATCCAGCCCCAGCTTTTTCAGTCCGGGCTCCAGCATCTCCTCACAGGCATCTACGTCATCCGTGGCGTCCATCAGCACCAGCCCTGCGCTGGTTTTCAGTATAAAAATCCCCTGACGCTGATTGCCCACAAAAAACAGGTCATCAAACATCTGTACCGGCTCAATGGTTTCATAAACCTCCGGCTTCCCGCCCCGGTGGGGCATTTTCATTTTTTCCGCTTGATCCAATTTCTTTCTCCTCTATTGATTTGGTATTTATTTTCGCCCCTGCCATAGGCGGCCCGCCCGGCAGGCACCTGTCAAAATTCTGTAATCTCCATCTGAAATTCCCGTCGGAAGGATGCTTCAATGCCCTTGTGTACCCAACGGGTCAGGGGATGGTCCACGGAACAAAAGCCGTGGGTCACCCGAGGGGCGGAGAGCAGTTCGCAGGGGATTCCTGCTTCCAGCAGCCGCAGGGCGTAACGCAGCCCCTCATCCCGCAGCGGATCGTATTCCGCCGTAATCACCATGTGGGGCCCCAATCCCCGCAGGTCCCGGCACTGCCCCGGAATGGCATAGTAAGAGGGGGCTTCCCCGTTGTTAAAATGCCCGTAAGTTACATAGCCGATCTGGGGATAGGCGGACCGGGATGCCCCCAGCGCGCCAAATTGGCTGGCGGACATGGTGCGCTCAATATCCAGCGCCGGACAGGAAAGCACGGTCAGCGCCGGCGCCTGTTCTCCCCGATCCCGCAGGTACAAAGCCAGTCCGGCGCACAGGTTGCCGCCGGCGCTGGTGCCATGGAGGCCAATGCGCTCCGGATCCGTCCCCAGCTGCTCCGCATGCCGGATCATCCAGCAATAGGCCGTATAGCAATCCAGCAGCGGCGCCGGGAAACGGACGTCCGGGCCGGCTGTCCGGTATTCCACCGTGGCCACCAGGCAGGGCGTTCCCTCCGCCAGGGTAATACAGCGGTAATTTTCAATGTCCAGGTTTCCTCCCACAAAACCGCCGCCGTGGACATCCAGAATCATCGGCGCCTTTTCCGGAAGACCCGCCGGACGGAAAATCCGCAGCCGCAGCTGCTGCCCTTCCTCCGTGCCGGGGATCCAAATGTCCTCCATGGTCGTCCCCGGCCCCAGATGGTACGCTTTGATATCATAGGCGGGGAACTGGCGAAGAAACTCCTCCCCCTCGTCGGTCTGCAGCGTTTTGGCCACATGGGCCTCAAAGCCCGGATACGGCTTCAGCAGATTGCTTGCCACATGCATCTTCTCTTCCTCCTCATCCGGCGGACTCCGCCGCCTTTTTTTCCAGGCGGGCATTCCGGAAATAAATCAGGATACCCGCCGTAATCATCACGGTGTTCAGTACGTAGAAAAACATCACATACCATTTGACCACATCGGTCCAGGTATCGGCGGTGCCCACCACATACCGATAATAATAGATGCTGATTCCTTTGCCTATGATGGCAAAGATGTATCCGATCCAAATAAAGAAATAGAACAGCAGACTCATACCCTTGGTCGATCTGGCTTTCCATGCCTTGGCAATATTTAATGGCCAGGACAGGCCAAAGCAGATCACCATAAGAGCCTCCATAATACTGGCAGCAGTCAGCATAAAACGCCTCCTAGTATCATCCGCCAGCGGATTACAGGCTGAAATAGAACGGGATCCAAATGACGGACACCACCGTGGAAAGCAGAATCAGCGGCAGGCTGAATTTCATCATTTCTTTCATGCTGTACCCACCCAGGCGGTAGGCCATCAGGGCGCTGGGCGAGGCCAGCGGTGTGCTGTAGGAAGCCAGGCAGGAAGCGTCAATGGCGGCCAGAATCGGCAGACAGCTGATATGGTTCTGCATGCAGGCGGCCACCGCGATCGGAGTAAAAATGTTCACCAGTGCCGTATTATCCATAAACTGCGTCAGAATGATGCAGAAGATGAAGACGATGGCCAGGACAATGACCGGATTGCCGATGCCAAAGACACCGGAGAGCAGGTCCGCCAGCACGTCCCCGGCACCGCTGTTGTTCATGGCGGTGGAGATGGCCAGCATAAAGCCCATCATAAACACCAGCTGCCAGTTCACGGAGCGGTACATTTCCCGCTCATCCAGAATCCGCAGAAGGCCGCACAGCATTGCCGCTCCGGCGGCAATCATCGTATTGTTCAGCCCCAGCTGGCTGCTGAAAATCATGAGAACCAGAGAGCCAAAGAAAATCGCATAGGCCGCAATCTCTTTCCAGCGGGGAAGATCGGATTTTTTCAGCACATCATTCTTATTTTCCAGCGCATCCGTATCGCCCAGCTCCCGTTTGGGCAGCAGCTTATAGCCGATCACCACCACAAACAGGATCGTCAAAATAGTGGCGGGAAGGCGGGAAATACACAAGTCCCAGAATCCAAAGGTTTCCGTGCCTCCCATGTTGGCAATGATCTGGTTTTTCTGCAGATACCGGGCCGCCGCGCCGCCAATGGGCAAGCCCTGGAGGCCGGCCTGGGCGCCTACGGACGCCGGCAGTACCAGCACCGTCGGTGAAATTCCAATCTCCTTGGCCAGGGCAATCAGCAGGGGAAGGACCGTGATCATAGAGGTCACACCGCCAATGAACTGACAGAGAATAAAGGGGATCAGCATCCCCACCAGCAACAAAATCCGGACACTGTTTCCTTCCGACCGAAGGATCAAATGTGCAATGTGAGACAGGATACTGGTCTTCAGGAGAGCCGCAATCACAATCATCATGCTGATCATTACAATAATATTACTGCTGACAAAATTGGAAAACGCCTCTTCCATATCCAGGACGCCTGCGGCCCACAGAAAAATAACGCTGATGCCGCAGGCAATGGACGCCGGGATCTTTCCGGTCAACAGGGATAGCGCCACAAAAACAAAGGCAATCAGTGTCAGAACCAATCCTACATTCATCTTTTTTCGTTTCTCCTCCTTTTTGTCCAACCTAAAAAGGAATCCTCTCTGGTGCCGGCAGAGCCAAATCGTCTCCCTTTCCTGAATATTATTATATATTTTTCGTCTGTCTTGACAATTCAACGGCGTTTATGATACGATAACCAAAAGCAATACTCTCTGAGAAAAAAAGAAATTCGGTTTGGCCCCGTTTCGGAAAATTGTATATTTATTTTATTTCCCCCTATTTATGTTGTTTTTTGTATTTTTATGCACGGATAATCATTCTTTACTCTCTGTTTCAAGAAGTTTCGCTTATTCTTCTATAACCAAAGAGAATACTCAGGAGGATACAATTCATGGATGTTCGCCAGCTCTACTATTTTCTGGCCCTCTGCCAGCAGGAACACATGTCCAGCACGGCTGAGCTTTTGGGGATTTCCCAACCGGCGCTGAGCAAAAGCATTGCCAACCTGGAAAAGGAAACCGGCGCCCGGCTGTTTGACCGTCACGGCAATTCCATCCAGCTCAACGATTATGGCCGCAGCTTTTCCGTATATGCCCAGAAAGCCTTGCAGGAACTGGAAACCGGCCTTTCCATTCTGCGGCAGGATCAGTATGACACCTGCGGGGAAATCCGGATCAGCTGCTTTGCCTTCGCGGATCTGCTCTCCGACTGTCTGCTGGCTTACACCAGCTTAAACCCGAAAATCAAAATTACCATCTCCCAGCGCTCCCACAACAGTGATGACCTGATCCCGGACATGGATTTCATTTTGATTTCCCAGAACGATACCATTCTGTTCAATGATCGCCAGCACACCTGGCTTCCCCTGCGCCTCTGCTCGGAGCAGAGCCACATCCTGATTTCCCCCCGGTACCGGGAATATCCGCCCGGGGTCACGGAGCTGGCAATGGAAGATCTGAAGGACGACTATTTTATCACCTTCCCCATCTCCTCCCTGTTTTACACAGATGTAACCCAGAAGCTGTGCAACGCCGCGGGATTTTCTCCGAAAATTTTCTGCAGCACCGATTCGTTTCTGACCAAGATGCGTTTTGTGGACGCAGGGAAAGCCATCTGCATTCTGCCGGAGTGCAATCTCCGGATGGCTCGCCAGATCTCCCCGGATATCCGCACCTTCCGGATCCGGGACCGGGATACCAGCCGGACGCTCTATCTCATGTGCCGGCAGAATGCTCTGACCTCTGAGGCTGCGGCGGATTTCTGGGCCTTTGTCCAGGATTACTATAAGGCCGGCTAAGGCGCGGCTGCGCTTACACCGGCATAATCCCCATGACAATGGCCGCCGCAATGGCAATCAGGTTGGTAACGCTCTGAATCCGCATGGCAGTTCCAAAGTAGTGATCCGGTTCCGTCTCCAACAGGGAGCACCCCAGAAAATTAGCACCGTGAAGTGGTGTGGAACCGGTGGCCAGCGTCAGATTGATGATAAAAGGAGCAATCATTTCCAATCCCACAAAGCCAAACAGAGATCAGCACCGGGTATAGCATGGTAAACACACGGCTGGGCACGTAGCGGATGCAGATGACACACACTGCCAGAAGAATCACATGCATATAGCGGGTCAGGAAACCAGGGAAATAGGTAGCAATGGCTCCTCCCAGCTCATCAATCATTCCGGTATCCGTGAACACAGCCAAGTAAATGCTAATGCCAATCATAAATAGGAATGCGGTCATAAACTGCTTCCCGGCCTTTTGAATCAGCTTTCCAAAATCCTTGGGGTAGTTGAAAATGATCATGTACGCCGCACCAAACATAAACAGCAGGTACGAAGGCAGCTGAAAGGCCAGCAGCCCTACCATAATCAGCAAAAATACAATCAGGTTCGGCCAGAACAGCTTGGGACGAACCATCTTTTGACTTTCTTCTTTCACCGCAGCCCGCTCTGTCTCCTTCTCACCGTTTACAGTCAGGAAAAGGCTGCCGTGAGTCTTCTTGTGTTTCCAAGCCATGTAGACCCACTGGAATAGGATTCCCGGCACCATACAGATAGCGGCTTTGGATGCGGCGGCGGAAAGCTCTGCCGGCTCGCACCCCAGGACTACGGATACATTCATAACACCCATACTCCAGGGTAACCACATCATCATCGTCAGGGCTGTCTGCACCAGAATGAAACAGTAGGCGGAATCCAGCTTCAGCTTTTTGTAAAGCGGAAGTAAGACCGGAAACAGCACCAGGTAGGTAACAGTAATCTGTTGTGCCAGACCGAAGAGAACGCCCAACGCCGTGGTCAGCACCATCAGAATTATTACATTCATCCGGCTTCCAAAAGGCTTGATCAGCACGCCGACGATGGTCTCAAAGATTCCCGTTTCAATCATCATAGTGAAGTAGATCAGGGCAAACAGCAACAGGAAACCGGCAGACTTCATAGTATCATTGCGCTTGTCTATAATGGAGTTGTTGATTTCACCCAGGGGATATCCCAGGCACAAGGCCGCCACAATCGGAACCAACATCAGAGCCAGGTACACTGGAATCCGTTTCTGAAACGTTGCCAGAACAATTACCAGCACCATCACAATAGCAACCAGAAGAACCATATTCATCTTCTCTCTTTCTCCTTTTCTTCTTTCTTCCTATGTGGCACCGGTTAGGCGCCTATCGCTATTTTCAACAGTAGGGGGCCACATGGAATTCCCGCTGGAAAGCCGCAGCCATCATATCATGGAGCAAATCTGAATAAGGGTGCGGGAACCGATTGTAGCAATGGCCCACCCGGGCGGCACAGTAAATCTCACACTGGACTCCGTGCTCCAGAAGGCGGTTGGCATAACGAAGGCCATCATCCCGAAGTGCGTCATACTCTGCCACCACCACCCTGTGAGGTTCCAGGCCTGTCAGATCCTGACAGTTCATGGGGAAAGCGTAGTAGGTAGCCATATAACCATTGTAGCCTCCCAAATATGCTGGTTCTGCAAACAGCTGGGGCGTAGTCTTTCCCACCTTATAGTCATACCACTGGTGATAGCCTATGGTTTTGGTAAAATCCACCGAAAGGGGTGGGCAGACCAGAGCAGTAAACACAGAACGTGGGCCATGGTGATCCCGGCAGTACAGAGAAAGCCCCTCCGCTAAATTGGCTCCCGCGCTGTTGCCGGTCAGGGCGATCCGTTCTGGATCTCCGCCCAGTTCCTCCGCGTGCTCTTGGATCCAGCAAAACGCATGGTAACAATCCATCAGCGGAATCGGATAATGGATTTCCGAATCCACCAGGCGGTAATCCACCGTAATGGCTATAGCCGGAATCCTCCGCGCCAGCTCCACACAGCGGAACGTGTCCAGCTCCAGATTGCCCGCCCGCCATCCGCCTCCATGCAAGCAGATTACAATGGGGGAATGTTCCGGCGCATTGGGCGGCGTAAAAATACGGATTTTCCGTTCTGTCCCTTGTTCGTCTACAGGAATCACTCCTTTTTTCTGTTATGCGCGCATATCCTTACCCTGTTTTCAAATATAATCATAATATTTCCAGACTTCTCTCTCAATGGTCCATTCTGCGTTTTAGCATCGTCCTTTTCCCTCATTTCCGATATGGGCTCCCTTTTTCAATAGCTGATCTCGCATTTTTCTGCTATACTGAAAAAAACGCATTAGACATTAGAAAGGAAGATGTTATGTCATATAGTAAAAAAGATTGGCCGGTTCCGGCTGTTCACATTACCGGAATTACACAGAAATTGTCCCCCTCTTCCTGGTGTTTTCCCTTCCCTTCCCACCCAACCCGCTGCGAACTGATATTTGTCACAGAGGGGTCTGGTTTTTTGTCCGCCAATGATCAGTCCTTTGCACTAAAAAAGGGATGATCGTCCAGATCCCCCCCCCCAACGTGTTCCATTTTCTCTACTGTTACGCCAATACCGCCATGGAATACAATGTCCTGAGTTTTGCGCCGGCAGAGACGCACGCAGGAATTCTGTCCCGGGAACGCTCCCGTCCCGTTGCCTCCTGTACCTATGGAGAAAGTATACTGCCGCAAGTACAGGCCATCTATGACTTGCTGTTCCAATGTTACAAGGAACGGACCCTGCATTTGGAACAGTTCCATTTTCAGGCAGCGTCCTTGGTCCTGTTGTGTCATGAGCTCTTCTCTCTCCATTCCTCGCCTTTGGGAGAAGAAAAAAGCCCCTTCCACGAACGGGTTCGTGTCCGGAGCTCCTTTTGATCTGTCTTATAGGAATCGCCTCAATGATTCTTTTTGTCATTTATATATTCTCTCACTTGTTCTACAATCTTTTTCGCCGACTCAAACTGCTCAGAGGCTTCTTCGGAAGATATCATATAAAAATCGTCATAATCGCTTACTTCTCGTTTTCGCTTCAATCTTCCAAGCCCTTTACCGATTTCACGGGGAAACATTTCTGTGGCGACATACGTCTGATTAAAATAAGCCACTGCATCTTTATGCCGCTTAAAATCTTTTCCTTCCAATGCAAGCACTGCTTTTACCGCATAAAACACAGCATAATAACTACGATTGATCGTATCCCTATATCGTTTGTTTTCCATACACAATTTGGCTGTTTCCAGGGTATCTTCTGCGTTTTTCAGCCGGTATAAGCACAAATCCCATGTTTTATCACTCACCAACCACCACTCCTTCCTCCCGAATTGCCTGATAAAAAGGCAGGACATCTATCCAGTACTCATATTGTTTTTCATCCTTTATGATCGGAGAAATATCAATTCCAGTACGCATTTCCAGATCAACGGCCAGATCATACACTTCATTTTCTCTCTTTTTAATTTCCGTTTCCGGTAATTGTACCAATATCATTACATCCACATCCGAATATTCCCGGTAATCTCCCCTGGCATAAGAGCCATACACAATAACTTTTCGCAGACTGGAACCAAATATCCTTTTCATTTGCCGAGCAAATTGACTTACTACACTTTCCACTTTTTCCGGCATCTCTCTTCTCCTTCCTCTGTTTGCCGCGTTTTCCACGACATTCAGGTATACCCGAAGGGTGTTTCCGCAAAACTTCTCTTTGAAATATTATAGGTTACCCGCGCCGGTACATCAAGCATTATTGGCCAAAAACCTTTCCTACATACAAAAGAGCCCCTTCCACGAACGGGTTCGTGTCCAGAGCTCCTTTTGTATATCTGCGCCCCCGCCGTCCGGAAAGCGCTTTTCCTGGTTTACATTGTCGCTGCGGCTTACATCACCACCACCGGCTTGATCAGATCCCGGGGCTTATCCTTCATCAGCAGCAGGGCCTCCTCCAGATGCTCAAAGCCCTTGAACCGATGGGTCAGCAGCTTGGAGGTATCCAGCCGTCCGGTCTCCATCAGGGAAGCCAGCTTCTCCATCCGCAGCCGTCCGCCAGGCATCAGGCCGCCGGCAATGGTCTTGTGGCCCATGCCGCAGCCCCATTCCACCCGGGGGATCCGCACGTAATCACCGGAGCCAAGATAGTTGACATTGCCGATGACTCCGCCGGGCTTGACCATCTTGACTGCCTGGATGAAGGTGTCGTTGTCGCCTCCGGCCACAATCACCCGGTCCACGCCCTTGCCGTGGGTCAGATCCATAATCTGGTCTACAATATCGCCGTCCTTATAGTTGATGATATCCGTGGCGCCGTACTCCTTGGCTGCCTGAACGCAGTTGGGGCGGGAACCCACCGCATACAGATGGCTGGCTCCCCGCAGGGCCGCGCCGGCCACAGACATCAGGCCCACTGGGCCAATGCCGATGACGCAGACGGAATCGCCAAACTGCACGTTGGCCAGCTCCACGCCGTGGAAGCCGGTGGGAACCATATCGCTGAGCATGACGGCGGCCGCCGGGTCCAGGCTTTCCGGCAGAATGGCCAGGTTGGCGTCCGCCTCGTTTACATGGAAATACTCGCCAAACACGCCATCCTTAAAGTTGGAAAACTTCCAGCCGGCCAGCATACCGCCGGAGTGCATGGAATAGCCGCCCTGGGCCTCCAGGCTGCCCCAGTCCGGGGTGATGGCCGGCACAATCACCCGGTCGCCCA
>CAZSAF010000089.1:0-9975 GCA_964604605.1 uncultured Lachnospiraceae bacterium | reverse complement strand
AACAAAGAAGGGATAAGTGAAAATGAAAAAGATTTGGATGTTGGCACTGGCACTCCTGGCCTGCAGCATGATGGCCAGGAGTGCCAGTGCCAACATCCAATGAGGAGACCACGGAGGAGGAGACCAAGGCGGAGCTGGATGCTCAGATTGAAGATATGGCAACACAGATCGACAGCTTCTTTGCCACCGACCTGGGCCTGACCCTGCAGGATCTGGTGGACGCTTCCATCTCCATGATGGACACTGAAGATACCACGGCTGCAGAATAACAAAAACGAAAAAGGGACCGTTTTCAAAAAAGGGGACCGGAAGCCAAAGGGCTTCCGGTCCCTGTTTTTGTGTGATAAGCCAGGCGGGCGCACATTCTACTGCTCTGCCATCCAGTCCTCCATGTAAGTCCCAATCACATCAAAGGGCGCCGGCCCCATGTCCAGCAGGAACCGGTGGAACTCCTTTAGGTCAAAGGAATCTCCCAGGGTTTCCTCCGCTGTGGCCCGCAGTTCTTCAAACTCCAGCCAGCCGATGACGTAGGGCAGGTAGGCTCCGGGCTCTGCCACCACATAGTCAAAGAGGGTCTGGGCAGTGGCCTCATCCCCCAGTCCGTAGATGGCCAGGAACTCCTGCAGCTCCTCCAGGGTGTACCCTTCGTAGTTGACGTACAGGTCCGCCAGGGCGGAAATCTCCAGGGAGAGGGCGCTGTTCAGCTGCTGCAGCATGACGGCGGATTCGCTGGCGCTCTCGTTGTAGCCGTAGGCCAGCTGCTCCACGTAGGTGGCCCAGCCCTCCGTGTAGCCCACAAAGTTCAGCACGTGCCGCAGCGGGCAGGGGTTGGTTCGGTTAAAATACACGGTCTGATACAGGTGCCCCGGATAGCCTTCATGGGCCAGGGTGGTGTAGAGGCCGCCAGTGCTGCTGCTCCGGTTGATATAGATTTTGTTGTCCGTGTCGGCGTCAATGGGGGGCGTCAGGTAGAACGCGGGGCTCATGCTCTCCTCCAGGGACTCGTGGACATAGTTGACGGTGTAGCTGGTATCCTCCAGCTCCGGGAAATCCGCCAGGATTTTCTGCTGCAGGTCCTCCAGCATCGCCTCCGGCTCCGTGAAGCCAAAGTCAAAGTTTTCAAAGCTTTCCACCCAGTTGTCATCGGTCTGGACCATCATGGCCAGGGTGAAAATATCCGAGGACATCCGGTCGGACAGCTTCTGGATCATCTCCTCCGGCGTCCAGGAGGAGCCGGTGTTGGAGGCGGCCAGGTAGGCATAGTATTCTTTCCCCTCCGGGAAAGCCGCCAGCCCCTGGTTGTTGGTGCCGGTGCCCTTGAGGCCGGTGAGGCCGTCGGCCAGCAGCCGGTAGGCAGGGATCACATAATTCTGGACAGCCTCCGCGTTCCGGGCCTTGTAGTCCTCCCGCTGCTCATCGGAAAGTCCTTCCAAGGCGTCCACCTTGTCGTCAAAGACCGAGAGCAAATAGTTGTTTTCCGGATCCGCAATAAAGCTTTCGCAGGAGTCAATGACCGCGTCGGCGGTGGTGTCCGAGAAGAACAGGCCGGCCTCGGATTTCCGCTGTTCAAACTCCAGCAGGGAAGAGAAATAGTCCGGCAGGCATTCCAGCAGCTGCAGATAGACCTCCACATCCTCGACGGAATAGAAGGTGTACTCGGCCAGCAGCACCGGAAGCTGTGCCTGGATGCCGGTGGTGGGGCCCAGGGCTTCCTGGTAGAGCTCAAAATCCGTTCCCTGCAGCTCCGTGGTCAGGTACTCCATCAGAATATCGTAGGTCAGCTGCTGGCTTTCCGTAAGGTCCTCATAGGAAAACGCCGCCAGCTCTGTCCGCACAGTCTGAAGTTCCTCACAGGCGTCCTGGAAGGAGGAGGCGCTGAAGGTGCCCAGGGTGATGGGCGTCTCGGTGATGCCGTAGGCCTCCGGATTGGTCAGGGTGTAGTGGAGAGAGATGGTGTCGGAGGACACGGTGTCCCGGAACAGCTCCTCGGTGAACTGGTCAAAGGCCTGCTGGGTCTGCTCCTCCGGGGACGTGGTCTCCGGCGCCGTGGTTTCCAGGGCGGTGCCGCCCTCGGAACTGTCGGCAGTGGATGCGGAACCGGCGCCGCTGCAGCTTCCCAGGAGCAGGAGAAGCGCCATCAGGCAGGCGGTCAGGGTAAGAAAATGTTTTTTCGTATGCTTCATAGATCGTCCTTGTGCCTTTTCTTCTATTTTATACAGCCTGTTTCCCATTTAGTCGTGTGCTTTTTTCAGCTGTGCCAGCTTCCGGATAAACTCCGGCGTGGTGCCGCAGCAGCCGCCAATGATCCGGGCCCCGGCCTGGACCAGCACACCGATATGGCGGGCAAAGTCATCGGAGGACATGGGGTAGACCGCTTCTCCCTGGGGAGAGATCACCGGCATACCGGCGTTGGGCTTGGCGATAATGGGAACCTTGGCCACGGAGCACATGGTGGACACCACCGCCTCCAGCTGGTCCGGGCCCACGGAGCAGTTGACGCCCACAGCGGCGGCCCCCATCTCCTGGAGGGTTTCCACCATCTCCAGGGCGCTGCCGCCGTAGAGGGCGGTGCCGTCTGCCTCCAGGGTCAGGGTGCACATCACCGGCAGGTCGCAGACGTCCGCGGCGGCATCCAGAATGGCCATGGCCTCGTCCACGCTCAGCAGCGTCTCTGCCACCAGCAGATCCACGCCGACCGCCGCCAGCAGCTGGATCTGCTCCCGGTAAATGTCCAGCAGCTTCTCGTATGTCATGGGGCCGGCCGGCTCCAGCATCTGGCCGGTGGTGGTAATATCCCCGGCCACTAGGGCCCGGCCCTCCACCGCATCCTGGGAGATGCGCACCAGCCGGAGGATCATATCCTGGATTTGATCCGCCAGGCCAAAGCCCTCCAGGCTGAAGCGGTTGACGCTGAAGGTGGGGGCATAGACCACCTGGCTTCCTGCCTCCACGTAATCCCGCTGCAGCTGGAAGATCACGTCCGGGTGCTCCAGGATCCACTGTTCGGTGCAGATGCCCCGGGGCATGCCGGCCCGCATCAGGTTGGAGCCGGTGGCCCCGTCCAGCAGGAGCAGGTCCGATTCGGTCAGGCGGGCAAATTCTTGCTTGGTCATGAGATTCTCCTTTGCAGTTGTTTTTCTTCATGAAACAAATCAGCTCCATTATAGCATGGCCCGCCTGAAAAATATACCCTCAGATGGTTCCTTTCTATATCCTTACAGATTCCTTCCGGTACCCTCAGGCAGCTCCTTTGTGATGGCCGCGCTTGCGCACCAGTCCCACCGCCTTGGCAATCTCCAGGATCACCAGCGGCGCCAGAATCAGGCCCAGGCCCGCCAGATACAGGGGCAGCGGGAGCCGGATCAGGCCGAAGAGGGTGGAGAGGGGGGGAAACAGCACTACCAGCACCAGGGCCGTGGAGGCCAGGGCCGCCCGGTTCAGCTGCCGGTTGGTGAAGAAGCCAATCCGGAACAGGGAATGCTCGGAACGCATGTTGAAGGCCTGCACCACCTGGGAGAGGGCCAGCACCAGGAAGGCCAGGGTCTGGCCGCCCTCCAGCTGCCCGGTAAACCGGCGGCCCAGGTAGAAGGCGATCAGCGTCAGAATGCCAAACAGAAAGCCCTGGAGGATAATCTGCACACCAAAGCCGTGGGCAAACAGCCCTTCGTCCCGGGGCTTGGGGCGCTGCTCCATAATGTCCTTCTCCACCGGCTCCATGCCCAGGGCAATGGCCGGCAGGCTGTCCGTGGCCAGGTTGATCAGCAGCAGCTGCATGGACAGCAGCGGGGACTGGTGCCACAGGAGCATGGCGGCAAACACGGAGAGCACTTCGCCGATGTTGGTTCCCAGCAGGAAGGCCACCACCTTCTTGATGTTGGCATAAATGCCCCGGCCCTCCCGCACCGCGTCCACAATGGTGGCAAAGTTGTCGTCCGTCAGGGTCATATCCGCGGCGCCCTTGGCCACGTCCGTGCCGGTGATGCCCATGGCGCAGCCGATGTCCGCTGCCTTCAGGGCAGGGGCGTCGTTGACACCGTCCCCGGTCATGGATACAATCTGGCCCCGGCGCTGCCAGGCCTTGACAATGCGGATTTTATTCTCCGGGGAGACCCGGGCATAGACGGAGATGTGCTCCACCGCCGCGTCCAGCTGCTCCTCGGTCATGGCGTCCAGCTCCGGCCCGGTGATGGCCCGGTCCCCTTCCTGGAAGATCCCCAGCTCCCGGGCAATGGCGGAAGCGGTTACCACATGGTCTCCGGTGATCATCACCGGCTTAATGCCAGCCTGGCGGCAGACGGCCACGGCCGTCTTGGCCTCCGGGCGGGGCGGGTCAATCATCCCCACCAGGCCCAGGAAGGTGAGTCCGCTTTCCAGCTCCTCCGGTGTGGGATTTTCCGGGATCTGGTCCATCTCTTTGTAGGCCACGGCCAGCACCCGCAGGGCATCCCGGCTCATGGCCTCCTGGATCTGGGCCGCAGTCTCCAGGTCGCCGGAGACACAGAGAGGGGCCATGCCGTCAAAGGCTCCCTTGACGATCACCACATTTTTCCCGTCCACCCGGTTGACGGTGCTCATCCGCTTCCGGTCCGAGTCAAAGGGGATCTCCGCCATACGAGGGAAATCCCGGTTCAGCTCCTCCCGGGGCATGCCGTTTTTGTGGGCCGCCAGCACAATGGCCGTTTCCGTGGGATCGCCTATGTGCTGCTCCACCCCGTTTTGGAACACCACGTTGCCGTCGCAGCACAGGGCGCCGTACTGCAGCAGCTTCCGGATGGCAGGGCTGTTTTCCGTGCCGATCTCCTCCGGGGAATCGGTGCCGGAGCTCCAGGCCTTCACCAGGGTCATGCGGTTCTGGGTCAGGGTGCCGGTCTTATCCGAGCAGATGACAGAGGCGCTGCCCAGGGTTTCTACGGCGGGGAGGCGGCGGATAATGGCGTTTTTCTTGGCCATCCGCTGGACGCCAATGGAGAGGACGATGGTTACAATGGCCGGTAGGCCCTCCGGAATGGCGGACACCGCCAGGGAGACGGCGGTCATAAAGATTTCCAGGGCCGGGATGCCGTTGGCCATGCCCACCACAAAGATGACCGCGCAGGCGGCCAGGGCCAGCACCCCCAGGTATTTGCCCAGCTGGGCCAGCTTTTTCTGCAGAGGGGTCTGGGTGTCCTCCTCCTGGTTCAGCAGATCCGCAATCTTGCCCATCTCCGTGTCCATGCCGGTGGCCGTGACCACCGCGTCTGCGGTGCCGTTGGTGATGCTGCAGCCGGAGAAGACCATATTGCTGCGGTCCCCCAGCGGCGCGTTCTCCTCGGAGAGGGCGCCGGCGTCCTTCTCCGCCGGAACCGACTCGCCGGTGAGAGCGGATTCCTCACTTTTCAGGCTGGCGCTCTTCAGCAGCCGGGCGTCCGCCGGCACAAAGTCCCCGGCCTCCAGCCGGATGATGTCCCCGGGCACCAGCTCCGCCGCGTCAATGACCTTTTCAGCCCCGTCCCGCAGAACCCGGGCGTGGGGGGCGGACAGGCTTTTTAAGACGTCCAGCGCCTTGTCCGCCTTGCTCTCCTGGATGACGCCCATGACGGCGTTGAGGATGACAATCAGCAGGATCAGCACCGGCTCAAAGAATTCTTTGGGTTCCCCCTCCACGCAGGCCACCACAAAGGAAATGATGGCAGCGATGATCAGGATGATGATCATCACATCCCGGAATTGCTCCGCAAAGCGCTGGAGATTCGTTTTCTTTTTGCCTTCCCGCAGCCGATTTTCCCCGTATCGGGAGCGAAGCTCCGGGATCTGGCTTTCCTGCAGCCCCCGGGAGGGGTCCGTGTGGAGCGCCTGCAGGACTTGCGAAGTGGTTTGGCTGTGAGCATTCATAAAAATTTCCTCCTCCTTGCAAAAAAATGGAAATTCTGTTACACTGTTTACCAATAAGGGAGTAGTCGGCACCCCCCGGTGCGGCGGTATCAACAATAACGGCTTAGTTCCTGGTATCACCTTAATCGACGAGACTTATCTGCCGCGGCAGGTAATGCTCGTTTTTCTATTTCCGCCGCCGGCAGAAGTACCATGCCGAAAGGGGAAATGATGATGGCGGACTCCAATCTTACCAAACGGGCGCTGGCAGCGGCTCTCCGGGAACAAATGGAAACGGTTCCCTTTGAGAAGGTGAGCGTCGGGCAAATCTGTGAAGCCTGCGAAATGAATCGCAAGAGCTTCTACTATCACTTTAAAGACAAGTACGATCTGGTCAACTGGATCTTTGACACGGAGTTCATCTCCCTGGTCAAGGACGCCCGGGAAGCCTCCGATGAGGAGGCCCGCTGGGTGTTTGTGGAACGTGCCTGTGTCTGCTTTTACCAAAACCGAAAATTCTACCGCAGTGTCATCCGGGGAAAGGGGCAGAACTCCTTTTCGGAGCACCTGCGGGAATTCATTCTGCCGCTGCTTCAAAACCGGCTGGCCGGGCTGCTGGGCCCGGAGGCAGCGGATGATTTTGCGGTCAACTTTTTTGCGGACGCTATTTTGTGCGCCCTGGAGCGGTGGCTTCTGGATAAAAATTCCATGCCTCCGGAAGAGTTTGTCGCCCGGCTGAAGCGCCTGCGGCTGCCGGTTCTCTCCCAAAGCAGCTTTGGAAAATGTCCGGAAGCCGAAGCTGAAACAGGGAGGCGGTTCCCGGCCTGAACGGGTCTCCCCGGATGCACAGGCGGCCATGAGGGTTAAACAGGGCGGTGCAGGCATCGTCCGAGATGATGGCGTCCACCAGCCGGTTGTCCTGGGATAGCTCCCAGGGGATGGTCCGGAAGGACTGGCTGGCGCGGAAGCCGGCCACAGCCCGGTGTACCGCTTGCCGGAGCGCCGGGGAGCAGGAGGGGCCGGCGGCCAGGACCGTGAAAAACGGCGCGTGCCGCTGGGCTCTCCGGAACAGGCGGCCGCTATGGATATCCTCCCAGTTTTCCGGATGATAGGGGGCGTACAGGGAGTACAGCAGGCCCGCATCCCGCAGGCCGGCATATACGTCGCCGGCCTGTTCCTCCAGCCGTACCACCGGCATCAGGTTCTCCAGCGGCACCAGCCCCTCCCGCAGGGGGTGGGAGATCTCTCCGGGAGGGCAGAACAGGAAGAAGGCGCTGGCCGGATGCCGGGCGGCCAGCTCCAGGAACGCCTGGGGGCGCCGGGCGGCGGCCAGGATCCAGCAGTGGATCCCCAGGCGCTCTCCCTCCCGGATGGCCATGTGGTAGGAGAGCCGGTGGCGGGCAAAGGCTTCCGGCTCCAGCTGGAAGGTGACAATCCAGGGAATCCGGCAGCCCAGCCGGTTTTCGTTTTCCCGTATATGGCGGGCGCCGGCGGTGCAGCCGTTGTAGCCCAGGTTCACGCCAAAGGTGATCAGGCGGCTGTCCCCCACATGGGAGAGGGTATCCCGCACCAGGCCGTAGTAGGCGCTGTCCTTTTTCTCCAGCAGGGTCCGGGCAGCCCGGAACAGGCTTTGCTGGAACCGTCCTTCGGAAAACTCCAGGACCATATCCATCAGGTTCCGGATCCCCCGCTCCGGGTTCTTCCGCATCTCCCGCAGGTACCGGCGGGCCACCGTCTCCACCAGCAGGCGGGATGTGTCTTCTCGCATGGGTTCACCTCCTCCCAATCCCTTGGTTCTTATTGGGAAGTATAACCAGAATGGCCGGGTTCTACAAGGGACAGTGCGGGCCGCCTGTCGGAAAAGGTAACAGAAGGGCAAAAGTGTTACAAAATCCGAAAAGTGCCGGCGCAGAATCCGGGGAATCCGTTGCTTTTTTCCCCTCCGTGTGCTAAGATAGTCCCATCTTAAAAAACAGGAGGTTCTTTCAATGAAATATGTATGCGATATATGTGGCTGGGAGTATGATGAGGAGCAGGGCTCCCCGGAGAACGGCATTGCCCCCGGCACCAAGTGGGAGGATGTTCCGGAAGATTTTGTCTGCCCTCTGTGCGGCGTAGGCAAAGAGCAGTTTTCCCAGGAATAAAACGTAAAACGTCCATGTCGCACCGTATGCGGCGGTGCGGAACAGCGGGGGAGCATTTCCGAGGCCGGGCAGCCGGGCGATGGAAGCTCCTCCCTTTCTGTTTTGGAAAACAGGGGGAAGGCAATGGAAGAAGACCTGGTGTATGAAATCCTTTCGGCGGTGGAGGAGATCCCGGAGGGCTCGGTGGCTACCTACGGGCAGATTGCCCGGCTCATTGGCCGGGAACGGAACGCCCGGCTGGTGGGCCGGGTGCTCAGCATGGCCTCTTATTATGGAAGCTATCCCTGCCACCGGGTGGTCAACCATGCAGGCCGCCTGGTGCCCGGGTGGCCAGAGCAGGCGGAGCTGCTGCGCCGGGAAGGGATCCCCATGAAGGATGCGTCCCATGTGGATCTGAAGCGGTGCCAGTGGGAGTGCTGAAGGGAATGGCGTTTTGGGAGAGGAGGAGCTTATGAAGTGTCCCAGATGCGGCAAGGAACTGCCCAGGGAGGCAAAATTCTGCAACGGATGCGGCATGCCCCTGGAGGGAGAGCTGGCCAGAGCGGCGGCGGGGGAATCCGGGGCACAGGCCCCGGGGAGAAAATTGGGCATCCTGATCGTCGGTGGGATGGTGGTGCTGCTGGTGGCTTTGCTGGTGCTGCTGGTGTTTCTGCTGACGGCGGATACGGAGACCACACCGGTGGACCAGTATTTTGAGAGCCTGGAGTCCGGGGACGGGGAAGGGCTGCTGGCAGCCTTCCCAGATGCGGTCTGGCAGGCCCGGTATCAGACCGCGGACCGGCAGGAGGCAGAGGCGGCGGTGCAGGAGGCCCTGGACCGGCTGCTGGATGGCACCTCTCCGGACATTTCCTACCAGGTGGAGGAGCGGGATGCCTGGAGCCAGCGGGAGATCCGCAGAGGCAATGAGGAGCTGGAGGAATCCCTGAGCTCAGGGGATTCCCTGGAGATCCAGGAGGCCTATGACCTGGAGCTGGAGGTGACCTTCCGCCTGGAGGATGAGGAGCGGGTGAACCCCGGCGATTTCCTGGGCTTTCTGGACGGCAACACCGGCGGCTACCTGGGAAGCTATGGGGAAACCCAGCGGGTGGCTGTGACCGTTGCGCAGGTAGATGGGGAATGGTATATTCTGGGAGGGGATATTGTGCCTCCGGCCTGGGATTTTGGGCGGTAGGCTTGACAGCCCCCGGGAATCATAGTAAGATGAAGAAGATGGAAAAATCCGGCCCTGGCCGGAACATACAAGCAAAGGCTGTGAAGAGAAGAGTACGCCCCGGAGCAGGCGGCAGAGATCCCCGGTAGCTGAAAAGGGGAGCCAGGCGCTGCGGCGGAAGATGGTCTTGGAGCTGCGCACCGACTGCCGGAAGTCCGGCACAGGCTGCGACGGGTGCGCCCGTGAACGCGCCGGGGTATCGGAAGATCCTGTACTCCCAGAGGCTTTCCCCGCGAGGGGATAGCGAAATCCAGGTGGTAACACGAAGCCAAGGCTCTCGTCCCGGAACAAACGGAGGACGGGGGCCTTTTTTTACAAGGAAGGAGACAATATGTGTAAAGAATGCAAAAAACCTTACTACATTACCACGGCTATTGCCTACACCTCCGGCAAGCCCCATATCGGCAACTGCTATGAGATTGTGCTGGCGGACAGCATCGCCCGGTACAAGAGGGCCCAGGGCCGGGATGTGTATTTCCAGACCGGCACCGACGAGCACGGCCAGAAGATTGAGCAGAAGGCCCAGGAGGCGGGCATGACCCCCAAGGAGTTTGTGGACCAGGTGGCCGGCACCGTCAAGGGGCTGTGGGACCTGCTGAACACCTCCTACGACAAGTTCATCCGCACCACGGACCCGGATCATGAGGCCCAGGTGCAGAAGATCTTCAAGAAGCTTTACGACCAGGGGGATATTTACAAGGGCTATTACGAGGGGCTGTACTGCACCCCCTGCGAGTCCTTCTTCACCGAGTCCCAGCTGGTGGACGGCAA
>CAZSAF010000088.1:0-9980 GCA_964604605.1 uncultured Lachnospiraceae bacterium | reverse complement strand
CGCTTCGGTGGCCGCCTCCGCCTCCGTGGTTCTGGGGCTTGGGGATCCGGGTGCGCACCACCGTGGTATGGGTGAAACGGTCCTCCTGCCGGTTCATGTGCACCCGGCTTCCCATGTAGCCCCGGCGCCAGGTGCCTTCCGCCCGCTTCTTATTCTGCCAGACCAGGATTCCCACCACAATCCCGGCAATCACGGCGCTGCCCAGCAGAAGGGTCAGCACCTCCTTCAGCCTGATGGGCGGCTCCGGCGTGCCGTATTCCTCCGCTGCCTCCAGGAACAGGCGGCAGGCCTCGGCGTAGTCCCCATCCCCCATGGCCGGGGCAATGTGGTCGTACATCTCCTCAATTTCCCCGTCGGTATACTCCGTATCCCCGATCCCGGCGGTGAGCAGATAATACTGCCGGTGCTCCATGTCAATGAGGAACTGGACGCCGCTGCCCCCGGGGCCTTCATAGCCAAAGTCATGGCTGTTGTAAAACTCCTCATTGTACCGGGAGGTGCTCAGGCCCCCGGTGTCCTCCGTGGTCACCAGGATGACGTCCATCTGAAGCTTCTGGGCCAGCTCCACCGCTTTCTCCTGGAGCTCCGCCTCCTCATCTGCGTCCAAAAGGTCCGCTCCGTCATACACCTTCTGCTGGTTGGCGTCAAAGCTGCAGAGGCACAGGAGGCCCATGGCCAGAAGCAGCAGGACCAGCCATCTCTTCTTTCTCATATCGAAATCCCTCCCAGCAGTACGCCCAGCAGGCATATCCCCCACAGGCCGGCGGTGATGCCCCCAAACCAGGCGGCAATCCTTCCCCGGCTCAGCGGCAGGGAGCCCACAATCTTGCCGGTCTGCCCGTTCATGGACAGGGTGTAAGCCTTGCCCCGGTACCGGTAGGTGAACATCCAGACCGGAAAGAGCACATAGTCGTCTTTCTGGATGGAAAAATCTGTATCCGCCTGCTCCACATTCACCAGCGAATAACCGCCGATGGTGGAGCGCACCTCGCCCACCGCCGCGTCCCGCACCTTGTTCTCCGCCCGGTCCGCCAGCTCCTTTCCGTCAAAATCATACCGTTCCGCACAGAACCCCGCCAGGTATGGCATCTGGAAATCGCGCATTTCCTCATAGCGGAAGGGCTCCAGGCAGTCCATCACCTCGTCCGGCATGCGGGCGGAAGCATCGGTGGGCACGTGGTCAAACTCCACATCCATATCCCGGAAAACCGAATAATGGTCGGTATAGGTCACCTGCCAGTCCCCGGTGCGGACCGAACGCACCCGGGTGGCGTGGGCCCGCAGCCGCACGCTGACCCCCAGGTCGTACAGCCAGAAGGGCACATACACGCCGGTGACCTGCTCCAGCACGCTCTGTTTCCGGAACACCGCCGGCGTAAACAGGCCTTTTTTGGTCCAAGCCCGGAACAGCTCCTTGGCCTTCTTCTTTCCAATTTTAAAGGGAATCACCTGGGAAGGCTTCCACTCCCCCTCCAGACGGCTTTCCACCAGGTTCGGGGTGCCGCAAAAACTGCACACCGCCGCGGAGGTCTGCTCATCCGCTATGATCTCCGCCCCGCAGCCGCTGCAGTGGTAAACCTTCAGCTCCCTGGTTTCCCCGCCGGAAGCAGCTGCCTCCTCCACGCCGCAGCTGCTTCCGCAGTGGGCGCAGAGCATCCTACCGCTCTCCGGGTCAAAAGCCAGAGGGGCGCCGCAGCTGGGGCAGGTATAACTCTGTGCCATGCAATCACTTCTCCTCTCTTGCTCTGGCCCTATTGTATCAGATCTGGTTTTTCCTGTCCATTTTCTTTTTCTTTAAGATTTTATTTCTTTTTTCTTCCCAAGTTTCCGCAATCTTTAAGCATCCGGACATAGTTTTGTCATAGCTTCCGGATATACTATACTCAGCAACGGAAGTTGCTCATAGTTTTTCCGATAAGGTTCTTGCCTCATCCACAAGACCTTATCACCCTCTCCTTTCTCACAACAAGAGCCTGCCAACCGGCAGGCTCTTGTTGTGTCCGGAACATTTCTCAGACCGCCCCGTTTTCCTCCGGCTTCACCTGGTAATAGTCCAGCAAAAACTCCCAGAAATCTGCTGCCGGCTCCGTCATAAACGCCTCCTGCCGGTGCAGCATCACAATCTGCCGGTCCTCCGGACGGTTCGGCCCGCTCTGGACCGGCACGGCCAGGAGGTCCGGCACCAGCATGCGGGCATATTCCAGACAGGATTCCGGGATCATGGCAGCCGCCGCCCCGCAGTTTACCAGGCTCATCTTGACCATAAAATTGTCTGTCCGGAACAGGATCTTGGGTATGAACCCAGCCTGCTGGCAGTGCCGGTAGGTGGCATCGGAGAAAAACACGTCCTGCTGCACCTGGACGATAAACGGCGCCTCCCGGAAATCCTCCAGCCGCTTGGGCTCCACCCCCTGCAACCAGGGGCTGTTTGCGGACGCAACCACATACGCCCGCTCCGCAAACAGACGCTGCCCCACCCAGATCTGGCTCTGCCGCTCCAGGTCATGCCACTCCCGGGCGCCGCAGAGAATAAAATCCTCCTCCGGCTCCTGCAAATTCTGGGAAGAACTGGCCTGGTAGCAGATGGCAAATTCCACCTGGGGATTGAGGGCAGAGTAGGCGGTAATGCAGTCGGAGAGAATCGGCCCAAAGGCCCGGCAGCGGATACGGATGCGCCCCAGAATGTCATACTGGGCGCCCTTGGCGCTGGCCACCCCCTCCTGCAGCAGCTGGAAAGCCTTCTCCGCGTAGGAGGCAAAATTTTCGCCGTTTTTGTTCAGCTTAATATGCCTGCCCACCCGGTCAAAGAGCTTAATCCCCAGCTCGTCCTCCAGCCGGGCAATGCTCTTGCTCAGAGAAGGCTGGGAAATGTTAAAGAAATCCGCCGTCTCCGCCATGTGCTCCGTTTTACTCAGCTGTAAAAATTGTTCGATTGTCCGCAGTTCCATACCCGCCTCCTTGCGACTCATTCCCTCCGTGAATCATATCATAGATACAGGCAAATTGATAAATATTTTATATGAGAATATACTGAGAGCAGAAATTCCGGAATTTCTTCCATATTTTTTTGAGGAAGGAGCAAAATATTGATGAAGGAAAACAAATCGTCTGTCCTGAGCCATCTGGAAGAAAATATCATCCTGATTCCTCTAATCATTTCTGTGATTTTAACATTAATTTCCTTTGTTGTCCAGACAGTCTCCGGTTCCGAGGCCGCCGCCTTCTACACTCGGCTTTCCTACTATGCCTACGCCTGGGTCTGCTGCCTGGGGCTGGTGGCCTGTTGCCGGGATCGGCGCCATGTGCGGGTGGCCCTGCTGGAAAAGGCCCTGCCGGACAAAGGGAAAAAATGGCTTGGTGTGATCTCTGACCTGATCACCCTGGTAATCCTCGCTGGTATGCTCTGGGGCTGCTGGCAGGTACTGGATAAGGCCCTGGCGGAACACACCACGGATTCCGTGGCGGCCGGCGTTCCCGTCAGCATCGCGTACTTTGCGCCGGTGGTAGGCTTTGCCTTCGGCATTATCCGTCATATCCAGAGTATCCGGAAGGGAGGGAAAAAATAATGGCAGTCGGCATCTTTTTGCTCGTATATTTTGGCCTGATGCTCCTGGTGGGCGTCCCCATCCTGTTCTCCATTGTCAGCAGCGCGGTGGCAATTCCCCTCCTGACCGGCAGCTTTGAGGGGCTGAACTTTACCACCCTTGCCACCACCTTCGCCAACAGCCTGTTCAGCAGCAACACCGGACTGACCATCGTCCTGTTTGTGGTGGCCGGGGAGGTGATGGCCCGGGGGCAGATCAGCACCAAAATCTTTAATATTTTTGCCTATTTTCTGGGGAAGAAGCGGGGATTCCTGCCCATCATTGCGGTTCTCACCGCCATGTTCTACGGCGCCGTCAACGGCTCCGCCCCTGCCACCACCGCTGCGGTGGCAGCCCTGTGCTACCCGCTGCTGGTAAACATGGGCTATGACCGGCTGTTCAGCGGCGCTCTGGTGGTGGCCTCCGGCACCCTGGGCTGTATCATCCCTCCCAGCACCACCGTCACCGGCATCAACGCCTTCACCGGCGGCCTGGAGCTGGTCCCCCTGTACATTCTGTCCGCCATTGAAGGGATTCTGGCCAACCTGCTGATCATTGTCTACATCTTCTTCTACTGCAAGAAACATGGCAACGGGGACCAGGCCAAGATTGACGCCTGGGTGGATGACCTGCGTTCCCATGGCCTGAAAAGCGTATTTTTTGAAAGCCTGTGGGCCATCCTGACCCCGGTGATCATCCTGGGGACCATCTTCCTGGGCATTGCGGATACCGCCCAGTCCGCCGCCCTGGCCCTGGTGTACTCCCTGTTCGTCAGCGTGTTCGTATACAAGTCCATCAAGCCCAGGGAGATTGCCGGTGTGCTGCAGAAGGGCGTGTACAGCTGCATCAGCATTCTGGTTCTGGTGGCCGGCGCCTCGGTGCTGTCCTCGGTGATGACCCAGCTGGATGTGGCAGGCCTGGTGACCACTTTTGTCTCCAACAGCTTCCTGCCGGCCAAACTGATCATGTTCATTGCCCTGATGATCTTGGTCCTTCTGGGCTGTGTCAATGCCGCCAACACCTCCTGGGTGTTCCCCCTGATGTACACCCTGGTGACGGCCTGCGGCCTGGAGCCTTACTCGGCCATGATCGGCATGAACCTGATCCACACCACCGGCGCCCTGACGCCGCCGGTAGGCCTGTGTCTGTTTATTCTGCTGCCCATGACCAAGTGCAGTGTGTTTGAGCTGGGGAAAAAGTGTATCCCCTATGTGCTGATCTACATTCTGGTGGGCCTGTTTTTCACCTACCTGGGCGGGACGGTGTTTGCCGGCATCACCGCCGGGGCCTACGTTCCCATATTGTAGGTGATAGACAGTAGAGAGTAAACCTTTGGCGCCGGATTGGGGGCGCGGGAATCTCATCCGAAACGAAAGATGCTTGGCCGTACGAGCACAGCAGGCTCTTCGCAAAAAAGGATTGATTCCCGCGCCCAATCCCGCTACACTGGTATTGATAAAGAACCCTTGAGAAATGTTGCAAAGGAGTGATCCATTATGGAAAAAGAACCTGCCGTCATTCAAACCACCTCCGGCCCGGTGCGGGGCCGGGACGCCCACACCTTTCTGGGAATCCCCTACGGGGCAGCCCCCCGCTTCTGCCCGCCGGAGCCGGTGTGCTGGACCGGTGTAAAGGACTGTACGGAATTTGGCAGTATCTGCGCCCAGCCCAACTTTCTGGGCGTAAAGCCGGAAGGGGTGGCGTTCCAATGCCTGGGATCCGAGGACGGACTGAACCTGAATATCTGGACTCCGGAGGCCAATCCGGCCGCCCGGCTGCCGGTGGTGATCTTTGTCCACGGCGGCGGCCTCCAGACCGGCAGCAACCAGCACCCGGACCGCACCGGAAAGTACTTCTGCGGCGTCCGGGATATGGTATTCGTATCCGTCAACTACCGGCTGGGCGCTCTGGGAGGCCTGTACCTGGGCCATCTGCTGGGGGAGAAATATGAGCGCTCCGGCAGCATTGCCTGCCTGGATGTATTGGCGGCCATCCGCTGGGTGAAGGCCAACGCCGCCGCCTTTGGAGGCGACCCGGAGCGGATCACCGTCATGGGGATCTCCGCCGGGGCCAAGGTGCTGGCCGCCCTGCTGACCCTGCCAGAGACCAACAGCCTGTTCCAGCAGGTATGGCTGGAAAGCGGCGCCACCCAGGCCATGCGCAGCAAGAAGGTGGCGGAGGCCATCACCCAGGGATACCTGTCTCATCTGCTCGGAAAAACCGCCCAAGACCTGCTGACGCTGCCGGTGGAGGAGCTGGTCCGGGCCCAGGCAGAGCTGTGCGACTGCCCCTACTCCACCGTCTTCTTTGGGCCGGTTCTGGACGACGGCGTCTTTTCCTCCCGCTGGCAGAAGCGGTGGGAAGACGGGGAGGGCTGGAAGGGCCGGGCGGTGCTGGGCAGCGGACGCCGGGAGATGTACGCGGCGGCCCACCAGCCGAATTTCCCAGACCATGCACCGGAAATCTTTTTCGGCTGCTTTGGGAAGGCCGGCGGGGATGCCGCCCTGGCAGACGCCCGGAGGCTGCTGGCGGAAAACCCCCAGGCGGATCCGGCAGATAGCTGGACCCGGGTCTACTCCGATTACATGTACCGGACCCACACGGACCGGCTGGCCTTCCGGCTGATGCGCCAGGGGAACCCGGTGTGGCTGTACTCCTTTGAGCTCTGGCCCGGTAACCATGGCATGGGCATGACCTATACCATGCGCATGGACACGGCCATCAACAGCAGCGCCCGGCATTTTGTCACCGATGGCACGCCCCAGACCCCGGAGCTTCCCCGGTGGGAGCCGCTGACCCCGGAGGCCCCCCGGAAGCTGTATTTTGACCAGCAGCCCTCCGTCCATGACGCCCGGGGGGACGTACTGGAGACGGTGCCGGAGTACAATTATAATGCCTGACCTGTGTCGGTTTCCCGCCTGACCGGCGCCGGTTCCGCCGGCGGATGCGGCAGCCCCCGGCAGTTTCGATTTCATTCATAATTTGTTTCGAGATTCTTTTTAAGTTTCCGGAATCCTTAAGTGCCCGGACATATTTTGGCCACGATTTTTGGATATACTATACTCAGCAACGAAAGTTGCATTCATAGTTTTTCTGATAAGGCTCTTGCCTCATCCACAAGGCCTTATCACCCTCTCCTTTCTCACAACAAGAGCCTGCCAACCGGCAGGCTCTTGTTGTGTTTGCTTTCTGGTATAATCGTCCGTTCCATACATCATTGTCGCCCCCTCGGTTGCGGCGTGAATCCTTCCGGCAAATATTTTGCCAGCTCCTCAACCAGCTCATACACCTTCGTCCCTGGTGCTATCTCCGTCAGGGTTTTCCCTTGCCCATCTTTTATAATCCTTTTCGCATATCGTATTGCAAGTTCCGGATTCCCTTTTTCCTGCAAAATTTCGAATATATTTTTTCATATTCTTTTGATACTTCCCAATTCCTAACTCCCGAAACTTATCATTCAGGAATGAAATATATTCGGTTCGATGGTTATTGGAAGTTAGAAAAACACTTCCCAGTGTAATTTCATTTCCATCCCTTTCAAAAAGCGCTGATCTGCGTCTGGTCTCCAGTTTTACTCGATCCAGCCTTTCATACTCGATTACATCTTTCCTGACAGTAAGCTCATAGCGATATTCTGCTAATGCAGTTCTGAAAAATAATTCAAACTCTGTCGGAGCATTTACTGTTGCAACTAAAAAAGCAAATGTTTCGATCCGTATTCGCTTTATTCTGTTTGCAGTGCTTTCGTTATCACTGGTCGCATACAGCGGTCTCAGCACCTTAGTCACCAGACTGTGAAGTGCTTCCAGCACATTGGATTTTCCTCCGCCATTCGGTCCGTAAATTGCCGATACCGGAAGGAATAATTCTCCGTCTCGATCTTGGATCACTCTGTCTTCATGCTCTGAAATGGCGGCTGCCTGCATATCAAACGTCATTTCGTCGCGGATACTTTTAAAATTTTTCACTGTAAACTGGCATAACATTCGTGTTTACCTCCGCTTTATTTCCACTCCACATACGGTTTATCCATCTTCTCTATCATCTATTATATGTAATATTTTATTTTTGCAAATGATATTCGAGATAAAATCTCATATATTTCCTTGTAATACAATTTTCATGATGGTTTATTTCGATATAAAAAACACCTGATGGAATATCGCATCAGGTGTTTTTTCTCAGAAAGCATATATTTCTTTCCCGTTACACAGCTGTTTTCCCCTTTCCAGGACTTTAAATATCCAGCGCCGCGTGGTATCCCCAGTACACCGCGTTGGTGATGGTGGACACCCGGGAGGCGTCTCCGATCACTGCCACGTAGGGAGCCGCATCCCGCAGCACCTCCACCACATCGGTGCGGGACCGCTGGCCCAGGGCACAGATCACCGTGGTGCCGGGCACCAGGTGCTCCTGGCCGTCCTTGTCCACGCAGACAATGCCCTCCGCGGTCACCTGTTTGCCGGTGTAGCCGGTGTGGACCGTGACGTACTTGTCAATCTCCGCCAAAAGCAGCGGGCGGTGCCGCACGTTGGCATCCGGCGCCAGCTCATCCCGCATCTCCACCAGGTGGACCTGCTTTCCCTCCATGCCCAGATGGATGGCGCACTCGCACCCGGCCAGGCCGCCGCCAAAGACCACCACCTGGTCGGACACCTTCTCCTTCTCCCGGTAGTAGTTGTTGACAATGACCACATTGTCCCCGTTCAGACCCGGAATGGGCGGTACCAGAGGCGTGGAGCCCACGGCAATGATCAGGGCATCCGCCCCCTCCTTCTCCACATACTCCCGGGTCACCTCCGTATTCAGCCGGATTTCTACCCCGGCCTTTTCCGCCAGCAGGGTGTAGGTCTGGGCCAGGTCATACATTTCCTTCTTGAAGGGGATGGCCTGCTCACTCTTCAGGATTCCGCCCAGGGCGTCCGTCTTCTCACAGAGCACCACCTGATGGCCTCTCCGGGCCGCGGTGTAGGCCGCATACAGACCGCCGGGGCCGCCGCCGGCCACCAGCACCTTTTTCTGCACCGGCGCAGGCTGGATCTCCGAACCCTCCATCTCCCGGCCGATCAGCGGGTTCACCGTGCACCGGCGGGTGGATGTGGCGGCCCGCTCCGCCATACAGGTAAAGCAGCGCAGGCAGTGGACAATCTCCTCCTCCCGGTTTTCCGAAACCTTCCGGGGCAGGAAGGGGTCTGCCAGCAGGGACCGGGCCATGTACACAATATCCGCCTGGCCGGAGGCAATAATCTCCTCCATCTGCTCCGGGCTGCTCAGGGCGCCAATGGTGGCCACCGGGATCTTCACATGCTTCTTGATCTCCGCCGCCAGGTACACATTACAGCCGTGGGGCTTGAACATGGAGGGGTGGGTGTTGCCGAAGCCTCTCTGGTAGGTGCCGGCGGAAACGTGCAGCAGGTCAATGTAGGGCTCCAGCTGCTCCGCAATGCGGCAGCCCTCCTCCAGGTCATAGCCGCCCTCGAACAGTTCAGAGCCGCTCATGCGGAACTCAATGGGGAAGCCGGGACCCACCGCCTTCCGAACGGACTGGAGCACCTCCACCGCCAGCCGGCAGCGGTTCTCCAGGCTGCCGCCGTACTCGTCCGTCCGCTTGTTGAAATAGGGGGACAGGAACTGGTTGATCAGCCAGCCGTGGCCGCCGTGGATCATCAGCATCTCAAAGCCCGCCCGCTTGGCCAGGGCCGCCGTCTTGCCGTAGGCCTCCACAATCTCCTGGATCAGCTCCTTGGTCAGGGCCTTCACCGGCACGCCGTCCGGCCGCACCGTATCCGAGGGCCCCCACTGGTTCAGGGAGTGCTGCCGGTTCTTGTCCGTCATATAGGTGCCCGCGTACATACCGGAGTGGGACAGCTCCAAGCTGGGGATAGCGCCATGCCGGCGGATGGCATCCGCCGTGTAGGTAGCCGCCGCCAGGGAATTCAGGATGGATGTGTCCAGGTGATACGCGTGGGAGCCGTCCGTCTTGGGATGCACCATACATTCGCTGACAGTCACTGCCCCGGCTCCGCCCTTGGCCCGCAGCTCATAGAAAGCCGTGGATTTGGGGCCAATGCAGCCATCGTTGGTGATGTCCGTGCCGCCCATGGGTGCGGAAAACATACGATTCTGGAAAGTGACCCGGCCGATGGTAATGGGCCTGGTCAGATGGGGATATTTTCGTTCCATTTGTTGCCTCCTCTTCCTTTGTTCCCTCTATCATAACATAGATTTTTGCCGCCGGCTATTGAAACTTTTAGAACAAACATCCCTGTCCGTCCACATTTTCACATTTTGTTCATATTTTGTTTCGAGATTCTTTTGAAGTTTCCGGAATCCTTAAGCGGGCGGACATATTTTGGCCACGATTTTTGGATATACTATACTCAGCAACGAAAGTTG
>CAZSAF010000087.1:0-10028 GCA_964604605.1 uncultured Lachnospiraceae bacterium | reverse complement strand
TTCCCATATCTTGAACTGTTTGAGCGTGTCTTCGGGTTAGGCACGCTCTTTTTTATACAACTAGAGGAAAAAAGAGGGGGCATTTCACTATGGAACCGCAGTTTCGCTTGTCCCGGCGGGAAAAAACGGACATGATCCTTACCTATCTCCGTGGCAGCCTGGGCTATTTTCTCTTTGCCCTGGCATGCGCCTGCCTGAGCATGGTCTTTAACGCGCTTACCCCCCAGGTGATCCGCATTACGGTGGATTCCATCCTGGGGACGGAAGCGGCCAGCCTGCCCGGCTTTTTGGAGAAGGTGATTTCGGTGGAGTCATTGCGGGTGGAGCCGCTGACGGCGCTGTGGATTGCAGCCGGCGCGGTGCTGGCCTTTGCCGCCCTGCGGGGGCTGTGCAACTATGGCCAGCGGCTGAACCTGGCCAAGGGATCGGAGGGCTTTGTTAAACGGATCCGGGACGGACTGTTCACGCACATCCAGCATCTCAGCTATGCCTGGCATACCGCCCATTCCACCGGGGATATGATCCAGCGCTGTACCTCGGACGTGGATGTGATCCGGAACTTTGTCTGTAACCAGCTGGTGGAAGTGGTCCGGATTCTTTTCCTGATTGTGCTGTACCTGTCCATTATGTTTTCCATGAACGTCCGGCTGTCCCTGGTGGCTACCTTTTTTATCCCCATTGTAGGGCTGTCCTCCGGGGTGTTCTACCGGAAGATTTCCTCCCGCTTTAAGACGGCGGATGAGGCGGAGGGGGAGCTGACCACCTGCGCCCAGGAAAACCTGACGGGTGTCCGGGTGGTGCGGGCCTTTGGCCGGGAGCAGTTTGAGGTGGAGCGGTTTGAAAAAAAGAACCGCCGTTTTGCCCAGCTGTGGATTCAGCTGGGAAAGCTTCTCTCCGTGTACTGGGCCTCCGGCACCTTCCTGACCAGCCTGCAGGTGATGGTGATTATCCTGTTCGGCGTCCATGAGGCGGTCAACGGAACCATGACCCTGGGTTCCTTCCTGGCCTTTGTGACTTACAACAGTTCCCTGGCATGGCCGGTGCGGTCCCTGGGGCGGGTGCTGTCCGATATGAGCAAAGCCGGCGTGTCCATAGACCGGGTGGGGTATATCCTGCAGGCGCCGGAAGAGGAGGATGACCCGGACGCCGGACAGGCGCCGATCCAGGGGGATATTGTGTTTGACCATGTAACCTTCGGCTACGGCGGCCAGCCGGTGCTCCGGGACGTGTCCTTCACCATTCCCCAGGGCAGCACCTTTGCCATCCTGGGCGGGACCGGCTCCGGTAAAAGTACCCTGGTGCATCTGCTGGACCGGCTGTACGATCTGGAGGAGGGGCACATTACCATCGGAGGGGTGGACCTGCGCCAGTTTCAACGGGAACATCTCCGCCGGAATATCGGCCTGGTGCTGCAGGAACCCTTCCTGTTTTCCCAGACCATCCGGGAAAACATTGCGGCCACCCATCCGGAAGCCCCGGACGAGGACGTCCGCAGAGCTGCGGCCATCGCCTGTGTGGATGACGCCATCTCGGAATTTACCGCCGGTTACGATACTGTGGTAGGGGAGCGGGGCGTTACTCTGTCCGGCGGCCAGAAGCAGCGGGTGGCCATTGCGCGGATGCTGCTGCAGAAGGCGCCGATTATGATTTTTGACGATTCCCTGTCGGCGGTGGACGCGGAGACGGACACCCAGATCCGCCAGGCGCTGCGGGCCAATCTGGGGGACGCAACGGTCATCCTGATTTCCCACCGGATCACCACGCTGATGCAGGCGGATCAGATCCTGGTGCTGGACCACGGGCAGGTGGTGGAGCTGGGGACCCACGACCAGCTGATTCAGCGCCCGGGGATTTACCGGGATATTTACAACATCCAGATGAGCAGTGACGATCGCCGTCTGGTTACGGAAGGAGGGGAGGCATAATGGCCGCTTTTGATGAGCAGGATTATACAAAATCCTTTGACCTGAAAATCTGGAAGCGATTGTTTCCCATTCTGCGTGGGTACAAGTGGGCTTTTGTAGGAATGTTCGTTTTCAACGGGTTGTGCGCGCTGATTGACATTATCCTGCCGCTGTTCCAGCGCTATGCCATTGACCGCTTTATTGAGGAGGGGACGGTGGAGGGCCTTCTGCCCTTTGGGCTGTTCTATCTGGCGGCCATCACCCTGTCCGCGGTTTCGGTGACCCTGTTCTCCCGGAATTCCATGCACATTGAGATGAACGTGGGCCATGATATGCGGGAGAAGCTGTTTGTGCACCTGCAGACCCTCTCCCTTTCCTTTTACAATGTGACCCCGGTGGGCTACCTGCTGTCCCGGGTCATGAGCGATACCAACCGGATTGCCGGTATGATCGCCTGGAACCTGACGGACATCCTGTGGGCCCTGTTCTATGTGCTGGGGACCTTTGTGGCCATGCTGCTGCTCAACTGGCGGCTGGCCCTGGTGGTGATCCTGATTGTGCCGGCCATTGCCGTGCTCACCGCCTACTTCCAGAACCGGATCCTCCACTGGAACCGGAAAATCCGCAAGCTGAATTCCAAGATCACCGGCTCCTTCAACGAGGGGATCACCGGCGCCAAGACCTCCAAGACCCTGGTCATAGAGGAGCAGAACGCCGCGTCCTTCCGGCAGCTGACCCGTTCCATGCACGACTCGGGGATCCGGGCGGCCCGGCTGAACGCGGTGTACATTCCCCTGGTGCTGTTCCTTTCCACAGTGGCGGTGGCCATTGTGCTGCTGCGGGGCGGCTACATGGTGACCAAACATACCTTGGAGATTGCCACCCTGTCCGCCTTTACCACCTACGCCGTGGGTATCTTTGAGCCGATCCAGATGACGGCGGCCAACATTGCGGAGTTCATCTCCCTGCAGGCGTCCATTGAGCGGGTCACCGGGCTCATGGATCAGGTGCCCCATGTAAAGGACACCCCGGAGGTGGAGGCCAAGTACGGGGATGTATTCCATCCGAAAAAGGAAAACTGGGAGCCGCTGATCGGGGAGATCGAATTCCGGGACGTAACGTTCCGCTACCCGGACGGCGGGGAGAACGTGCTGGAGCATTTTTCCCTGCACATTCCCGCCGGCACCACCGTGGCCATTGTGGGGGAGACCGGCGCCGGGAAAAGCACCCTGGTCAACCTGGCCTGCCGGTTCTTTGAGCCGACGGCGGGGCAGATCTTGATTGATGGCCGGGACTACCGGGAGCGGAGCCAGCTGTGGCTTCACTCCAATATCGGCTATGTGCTGCAGAATCCCCATCTGTTTTCCGGTACCGTCCGGGAAAATATCCGCTACGGGCGGCTGGACGCCACCGATGAGGAGATTGAGGAGGCGGCCCGGGCCGTCTCCGCGGACACCGTGGTGGCCAAGCTGGACAAGGGTTGGGACAGCGATGTGGGTGAGGGCGGCGACCGGCTGTCCACCGGGGAAAAGCAGCTGATTTCCTTTGCCCGGGCGGTGCTGGCCAATCCCCGGATCTTTGTCCTGGATGAAGCCACTTCCTCCATTGACACCCAGACGGAGCAGCTGATTCAGGCGGCCATTGACCATCTGCTGCAGGACCGCACATCCTTCCTCATTGCCCACCGGCTATCCACCATCCGCAAGGCGGACTTGATTCTGGTGGTGAAGGATGGGAAGATTGTGGAGCAGGGCAAACATCTGGAGCTGGTGAAAAAGGGCGGCTATTACCATGACCTGTACAGCAAGCAGTTTGCGGAGGAAAATGCCTCCAAAGTCTGGCGGCAGGCATAATGGATTTTGCGGAGAGCGAAAGGCGGCGCCGGATACCGGAATGGGGTCCGGCGCCGGAGCGGAAGGGGAGGACGCGCGGGCTGCCTGTGAGCAGTTCCTCACCGCCTATCAGGAAGGGGATGCGGAGGCGGTGACGGAGCTTCTGGCCGGAGCAGGCTACGGCACCGCGCCGGTGAGCCTGGAGGGCTACCTGGCCCTGGAGGGCAGCCGGATCCGGTACACGGCGGAGCCTGCCAAGCGGAAGGAGGACGGAAGCCTGGTGATCCCGGTTGAGATCACCGCCCTGGACCTGCCGGCGCTGGCGGAGGAGGAAGAGTTCCAGAAGTGCGTGGCAGAGGAAGATTTGCTGGAAGTGTTGGACCAGTACCTGGAGGAAGGCAAAGCGCCGGAGACAGTCTATGAGGTCTCTGTTCAGATGACGGAAGAAATGGCAGGTGAGCAGGAATGAATGGGAGAGGAAAAGCGGGAATCAGTCTGTTGCTGGTGCTGGTACTGGCCCTGGCGCCGGTGAGCGCCTCCGGTGCGGAGACAGCCACCACCCTGGGATGGGGGTGCCTGACCTTTTCCGACGCCTACACCGGCGGCAGCCGGGAGGTGTATGTGGAGTCGGATCCCCACGGCGGCGAGATTTTTGCCGGGGCGGATCCATCGGGGCTATCAGCGGCGCCTCGGTGGACCAGGAAGGGGACCAGCTGGTCTTTGACCGAGGCGGCTACCAGGTGCGGGTGGATCTGGAGGGCCAGACATGCTGTACAACCAGGCGGGGGCGGTTTCCCAGCAGGTGTTTGACCTGTTCAGCTATACCGGGGAGGACGGGGTGACCTACCTGCCCCTGGAAAAGAGCCTGTATCTGCTGAACGTGGGATGGCAGATTCTGGGACAGACGGTGCTGGTGGAAAAGCCGGCGGAGACCTTCTGGAATACCCTCAATGCGTACGAATCGCTGGTCTGGGAGCGGCCCATGCTAAACGACCTGCTGGGGGATAGCTACCTGGCGCAGCTGGGGAATTCCGCCAAGTACGCGCTGTGGGCCCTGGCGGATGACCTGGACTACCGGCTGTTTGTGCCCTTTTTCGGGGAGGGCTGGATTGAGGATGAGCGCTGCCGGGATACCCTGTATTCCCTGGGGGTCAGCGATGCGGAGGCTATGGAGGGAACGGATACGGAAACCCTGGAAAGCCAGCTGGCCGGCCTGGCGGGGGATCTGCGCACCTTCAACGAGAACATGGTCACCGCCACAGACGTTCCCAAGAATTTTTCCGAACTCAGCGGCTACCTGGCGGAGAATATGGGCAAGCCCTTTACCCCTTGGGAGAGCCTGCAGAACCCGGATGTGGCCCAGATCATGGCCAAAAACAAGGAGTTTACCGCAGCGGCGGACGGTTTTGCCTGGGCTTCCGCTGTGCTGAACGTGGCGGATGCGGTGATCCGGGTCCGCCAGTGGAGCGACAGTTACCTGGGGCAGCTGCAGGTTCTGGGGCAGGCGCAGACCGACCGGTTTACCGAAGGGAAGGACCAGGTGCAGCGGATTGTCCAGGTGTCCCGGGACGCCTACCTGCTGATGGTCCGGGCCTACACCCGGGCCTGGGATAAGCTCCTTCAGGTGAAGGAGCAGGACGGCTACCGCTACGAGGGGGAGAAGGAGGCCCAGCGGCTCCAGGGCTACGCCCTGAGCATCCGGATCAATGAGTCGGCCCGGTATGATAATACCCTGCTGCTGGAGGAGGATTACGGCAACCTGTACAACAGCGACATTGAGTCCGGCGGCCTCCGGGAGCAGATCCCTCTTTCCCTGATCCATGAGCTCTCCGCCGGCATGGCTGGAAACGTGGTGGAGGCCGTGGACGGCACCCTCTACTACTGGGAGTACCAGGCCGGCAGCTTTGAATCCCAGGCGGTGCTGGGCAACTACCAGCCGGTGGTGGGGCGGTAACCGCCTGATGGCCCGCACCCCCTCCGGGGAGACCTCGGTGGTCACGGAGGCCGAGGGCAGCGGCCCCCTGGCCCTGGTGGGCGATGCGCTGTTCTTTGAGAAGCCGGTGGACAACATGGGAAACGCGGAGATCTGCCGGATGAGCCTGGAGGACTTGAGCATCCAGAACCTGGGGGCCGGACGGCAGCGATCCCCGGACCCTGTGCACCACGGCGCCGGACCTGTCCGACGGGGCTTTCCAGGGATCCGCCAGTATTGTGCAGATGGTATTCCGGGGAGATGACATCTATTTCTCCTATGGCACTTACGCCGGTACCGGCATGTTCTTCCAAGGAGGCCGGATTATGCGGGTGAAGAAGGACGACTCCCAGGCAGAGGTGGCGGCGGGAGCCGGAGAACTGCAGGACGCTCTCTTTACGGTCCGGGAGGACGGCACGGCGGAGGAGCTGGTAACCCAGGCGGATTACGCCTCCCTGGCCCAGATCCCCTGCGGCGTCTGGAGCCCGGATGCGGGCATCGGCATTGAGTACGCGGAACGGGTGGGGGATTCGGTCTACTTCCTGCTGGACTACGGAGTGGCGGCGCCTACCGGATCCATGGGCTGGCGCACCGCCTACACCCGGACCGGCAGCGCCCTGTTCCGCAAGGACCTGGCCACCGGCCAGGTGGAAACGCTGTACACCTACTAGGAATCCTGCCGCCGGCTTTGGAGGAGAAGCAGCAGCCCCAGGACCGCCACCGCCAGCTCCGTGGCCGGGAAGGAGCACCACACGCCGCGGATGCCGGCCAGCCGGGCCAACACCAGGGCCATGGGCAGAATCACCAGAAAGCCCCGGAGCAGGGAGATAATGTGGGCCGGCCGCGGCCTCTCCGAGGAGGTAAAGTACATGGAGAGGATAATGTTAAAGCCGGCAAAGGGGCAGGCCACAAAGTACAGCCGGAGCCCCTCCGAGGCAATGGCCTGGAGCTGGGCGTTCCCCTCGCTGTTGAAGATGGCGGCAATGGGCTCCGCCCCTAGGAGCACCGCCTCGTAAATCCCCAGGGCCAGGACCAGCATGGTCAGAAGGGCATATCGCAGAATGGCGTGGATGCTCCGGAAGTCCCTCCGGCCGCAGCTGCGGCTGATAATGGGCTGGATGCCCTGGGCAATGCCGTTGAAGATGGCAATGACCACCAGGGACAGGTTGGCAATGACGCCGTAGGCGGCCACCCCCACATTTCCTGCCAGCCCCAGGATCAGGGAGTTGAACACAATGATCACCACCCCGGAGGAGACCTCCGTCACCAGGGAGGGGGCACCGCTGGAGAGGATGCTGGCAAACATCCGCCGGTCCGGCCGGCACTTTACCGGCTGGAACCGGTTTTTCTTCTGGAAAAAATGGGGGGACAGGATCCCCATGCTGATGATAGGGGCCAGGCCAGTGGCAAAGACCGCCCCAAAGATGCCCATGCCGCAGGGAAAGATGAACACCCAGTCCAGCACCACGTTGGACAGGCTGCCGCCGATCATGGCGGCCATGGCGCGCTGGGGCGCCCCATCGTTCCGGACAAAGTACAGCAGTATGTTGTTCAGCAGGAAAGCCGGGGAGAACAGCAGAATCACCTGCAGGTAGGTGTGGGACAGGGTGAACACATTCCCCTCCGCGCCGAACAGGGTGAGAATGGTCCCCGGGAGAAACAGGCCCACCAGCACAAAGAACAGGGCAAACACCGCCGCCAGGTACAGAGCGTGGGTGAAGGCCCGGTTGGCTGCCTTCGGATTGTTCTGGCTCTGGAGGATGGAGTAGCGGGTGCCGCCGCCCATACCGATCATCAGGCCGCTGCCGTGGATGAAATTGTAGATGGGAATGGCCAGGTTCAGGGCCGTGAGGCCGTCTGCCCCCAGTCCCTTGGAGATAAAAAAGGTATCTGCCAGTATGTAGCAGGACAGGGCGATCATGCCCAGAACATTTAAGGAAGCATACCGGGCAAACTCCCGGAAAACAGTGGATTTTGTCATAGATTCCTCCTGTAAAAAACAAAAAGCATTGATTTCCGTATCTTCTATGGCCTACCGATACGAAACCAATGCACCGTCATCTACCCGGCGGCAGACAACGGACACAGTCTATCACAGCCGGAATCTTCTGTCAAGCTCTTTACGAATGAGCCGAAAGCTCCTATACTGTTGATGGAGAGGAGGATGGGAGATGAAAGACAAGGGAAGAATTCTGTGGAAGCTGTTTCTTTCCACCCTGTATCTCAGCGCCTTTACCTTTGGCGGGGGATACGTGATTGTCACATTGATGAAGAAAAAGTTTGTGGACGGGTATCATTGGATTGAGGAGGACGAGATGCTGGATCTGACGGCCATTGCCCAGTCGGCTCCGGGCCCCATAGCGGTCAACGGTGCCATTGTGGTGGGCTATAAGCTCCAAGGGCTCCGGGGCGCTTTGGTGGCGGCGTTGGGTACGGTAATCCCCCCCTTTGTGATTATCTCCCTGGTGTCCGTCTTTTATGATGCCTTCCGGACCAACTACGTGATCGGCCAGCTGCTGGAGGGTATGCAGGCCGGTGTGGGGGCGGTGATTGCCTCGGTGGTCTATGACATGGCCGCCGGAGTGGTGAAGGAGAAAAGCCCGGCGTCCCTGGCCATTCTGGCGGGGGCCTTTGTGGCCGCCTGTGTGCTGGAGATGAACGTGGAGCTGGTGATTCTGGCCTGCGGTCTGCTGGGCGTGGCCCGGACGCTGTGGAACAGGAGGAAGGGAAAATGATTTATCTGCAGATGCTGTTCAGCTTTTTTCAGATTGGCCTGTTCAGCTTTGGCGGCGGCTATGCGTCTCTGCCGCTGATCCAGGCGCAGATTGTGGACCTCCACGGCTGGCTGGCTATGGACGAGTTTACGGACCTGATCACCATTTCCCAGATGACGCCGGGGCCCATTGCCATCAATGCCGCCACCTTTGTGGGCACCAAGATCGCCGGGATCCCCGGGGCCCTGGTGGCTACCATGGGCTGCGTGCTGCCGTCCTGTATCATTGCCACGCTTCTGGCCAAGCTTTACCTGAAATACCGGCGGATGGATCTGCTCCAGGGGGTGCTGGGCTCCCTGCGGCCGGCGGTGGTGGTGCTGATTGCCTCAGCGGGGCTCTCCATTCTGATCACCGCCTTCTGGGGCAGCGGGGCGGCGGTGGTTCTGGCCGATACCCGCTGGAGCCTGGTGGCTATTTTTGCGGTCTGCGTGTTCCTGCTGCGGAAAACCCGCCTGAGCCCGGTGCTGGTGATGGTCCTGGCCGGGGTGCTGAAGCTGGGCCTCTCCCTGCTGGGATTCTGAGGCTGCCGCAGGAATCACGGGCGAGGGGAGGCCCCCTGCCCGACGGAAGGATCCCGCCACGGCGGAAAGCCCGGCTGCCGGAGCAGCCGACAGATGCTGGCCAGGGTGCGGCCGCTGATAAAGTGCTCCACCTTTTCCACCTGCTCCAGTTCGTCCTCGGTGCCGTTTAAACGGCAGAAAAATTCCTGCAGGGTCCGGTGCCGGAACAGGAGAAATTCCCCCAGCTGCCGCCCCTCCACGGTGGGGGAGACGGTGCCGTACCGGGCAAAGCGCACCAGCCCCAGTTCCCGCAGATGAGATGCCATTTTGGAGGCGGAGGATCATTTCCAGATAATCCTCCATGAAGGCGGTGAGGCGCCGGTTTTCCAGCCGGGAATAACCGGCCAGTGTGTAGAATCCTGAATCCTGGTTCATGGCTCCTCCGGAACGCCGCCGCTCTCTCTGTATCTTATGCGGCGCCGGGGCCCCGTGTGCCTCCATATAGGCAATCATATCTTTCACCTGTCGCAGGTTCCATACATCCCGGGTGGGGATGGTGGTATCATAGTAATCCTCAAAGGCACAGACAATGTTCATAATGTCAAAGGAATTAAGCCCCAGGTCCTGGACAAAGTCTGTGTCGTAGGTGAGGCCGTCCTTTCCGGTCACTTCAAAGACAATCTTTTGTATCAGTTCCAGCATGGAAAAATCCCCCTTCTTTTTGTGTGTCGTCCATCTTGCCCAGGCCGCTGCCGGCCCGCCTTCTGCCTGTCAGACGCTTACACCAGATAGCGTTTGATTTTCTGGGAGGCGGTTTTCTCAAACTCCTTCTCCCGGATGTTGATCAGCTGGATCAGCGGGATGGTCCGCAGCTGCTCCTCCACTTTTTCCGGGGAGATTTTCTTGCCGTTCTTGAACACAATCAGGTCCTTTTTCCTGCCGGTGATATAGAAGTAGTCATTTTTGTCCAGGTACCCCAGATCCCCGGTTTTCAGTTCAGCCTTTTTCCGCTTCTGAGCTTCGGCAGCCCGCTTTGATTTTTCCCG
>CAZSAF010000086.1:0-10121 GCA_964604605.1 uncultured Lachnospiraceae bacterium | reverse complement strand
AATTTTCCTCTATGATGATCACCGCAACGGGTGTTAATCGCTGACCTCCACATCGCCGGCAACGGCGTGACGGGACTGGATCTCTTCCAGCGTAAGCTCTCCGTAGTAGTATTTGTACACATCGCTGGCCACATCCACGGCCCGGCCGGAGGTGTATCCGTAGGGGATGGTCACCGTCACGGAAATCTCCGGATTGTCATAAGGGGCGTAGCTGATGAAGTTGGCGTGGTTGGGGCGCAGCTTGTTTTCCTCTGCGGTACCGGTCTTTCCGGCTGCCACCACCGAGGCCTCAAAGGCCCGGGCGGCGGAGTTGTTCTCCGTATCATTGATTACCTCGTACATGCCCTGGTGAACGGTGTCCCAGGTGGAGGCGGCAAAATCGGTGGTGTTGACAATCTCCGGCTGGAAATCCTGCACCACATTGCCTTCCGTATCCGTCACCGAATCCAGAAGGGTCAGCTTGTAGACGGTTCCGCTGTTGGCCAGCGCCGTCACATATCGGGCCAGCTGCACATTGGAGAACCGGTGAGTACCCTGTCCAATGGCCGAAGGCACTGGCGCCGTGTCCGAAATCTGCGGTTCCCGCTCCCGGATCTCAATGCCGGAGGTGGTGTCCAGCCCGAAGGCGGAGGCAAAGGTCTGAATGACCTGTATGCCCTTGGCCTCGTTGTAATCCCCGTTGTCATCCAGGGAAAGCCGGTAGCCCATCTCACTGAAGTAATAGTTACAGGATCCGGAGATGGCCCCCACGGTATTGATCAATCCGTGGGTCCGGGTTTCATAGGAGGAGGAATACAGCCAGCAGGACAGATCCAGTCCCAGCTCGGTAAACACGCCTTTGGTCTCCACCAGCTCATCCGCCGTCACCACGCCGGATTCCAGGGCCGCAATGGCGGTGATGGGCTTGAACACGGAACCAGGGGCCGTCTGGGCCTGGGTAGCCGCGTTGTACAGGGGTGAGGACTGGTCGTTGATCAGCTGATAGTAATAGTCTGCGTCCACGGTGCCGGAAAGCTTGTTGTTGTCATAGCTGGGATAGGAAACCACCGCCAGCACCTCCCCGGTGTTGACATCCGTTACGGTTACAGCGGCGGAGCAGGGATCCAGGGCCAGCTGGGCTGGCGTCAGTTCCAGATTGCTGATCTTGGAGTAAAGGAAGTCATAAGCAGCTGCCAGTGTCTGGCTAGACAGGCTGGCCACATCCTCCTCATTTCGCTCCACCACCCCCTGGTCCATCAGGGCCAGGCACAGGTCGCAGCCGGTAATATCGTCATCCATAATCAGGTTTTCATAAATCTTTTTGCTGAACCGGGAGCTGTTCCGGGCCAGCTCCAGAATATCCTCCACCAGGGCCCGGTAGGTCTCCTCCGCACTGGTGTACTGGCTGTCCAGGGACAGCTTGGATACATCGATCCAGTTCTGGGACAGGGCATACTGGAGGAATTCCTTCAGGCTGATGGTCTCGTCCGTCCGGTAAGCGATGTAGGTCTCATCGGAGGTGTCAATGTTGTCGTTCAGCAGGTAGCCTGCCTCATCCAGAATGGTGTAGACGTAGCTCATGTAGTCCTGCATGAACTTTTCACTGTCCGACTTGTCCGCGTCCAGTTCCCGGTAAGGGGTGGGATTGTCGCTCAACAGCTCTGCCTCCAGCTCTGCCAGCACTCGGTTCTGGCCGCTCTGGAAGGCCTGGTAAATCCGCTTCTCCGCGTCACTGGCATCCTCCGCGGCAAAATGGCTGGTGTCCAGAATGTTGTTGTTGATCAGCTGGAAGTACACGTCGTACAGGGAAAGGCGGCGGGTGGAGCTGCCCATACCGGCAGTGTTCTCGAATTTCCCCGGGTACAGCTTGCTGGCCAGAATGCCGGCCAGGCGCTGCTCAATAATATGATAGATGCCGATGGTCAGGTCCTTGTCAATGGTCAGGTGCACATCGTTGCCGGTCTCCGGTTCCGTTTCGCTGATAATCTCCATCACATGGCCCAGGTTGTCCAGATACATGGTCCGCTCGCCCTTTTCTCCCTGGAGATACAGTTCCATAGTCTGCTCAATGCCGCTTTTGCCCACCACGTCCCCGGAGGAATACTTCTCTTCGCCGGCCTCCTCGTTGAGAGCCGTAATCTCATCGGAGCTGGCCTGGCCGGTGTAGCCCAGCACATGGGCAAAATACTGCCCGTCGTTGTAAACCCGGATATAGTCCTCGGCAATCTCCACGCCCTTCAGGTCATCCGCGTGCTCCAGAATGTCCGACATGGTGGTCTGCTGGATGTCTGTGGCGATGGTAATGGGAATGTACCGCTGATAAGCGTTGGCCGCCAGGGCATAGCGGATGTTGATCAGCTTCAGGGCGGTCTCATCGTCCACCGTGTACATTTCCTCCGGCAGCTCCCTGGAATTTTTGTACCCGATGCCGTACCGTTCGTACAGGTACTCAAAAACCCCCCGGGCCGAAATGTTTTCATCGGTTTTTTCTGTGGTATCCTCCAGCAGCTCGTCCACCGAGCTGAGGCCGTACATATCCCGCAAAAACCGATGCAGCTCCGTGCCGGAGGCGGTAAACTGAAATTCTCCGTTGCTGTCAAGGATCACCGGAATGCTGGTCTGGATCTCCTCGCCATACTTGTCCAGAATCGCAATGAGGTCCAGGATCATCAGGTTTTTGGCATAGCCGTCGCTGTAGTCGCCGGTATCCGTCAGGGTCACCGTGTACACCAGCTGGTTGTAGGCCAGCAGATTCCCGTTCCGGTCATAAATATTGCCCCGGGTACTGGACAGGCTGATGGTCCGCTGGGTTTTCTGGCTGACGCTTTCCTGCATAGACTCCCCTTCCAAAATCTGCAGCCGGAACAGGCGGAAAACCAGGACGCCAAACATAATCAAAAAAACAATGGTCAGAGGGAACAGCCGGGAGCGGGCCACCCGCTTCAGCTTGTACCCGATCAATTCCAAAAGATCTCTAAACAAACTTCTTCGCACTCCTCTTTTCAAACTGGGCGAACTTAACGTTCAAAAACCGCAGGAACCGGTAAAGCATCAGTGTCAAAAGCACCGTGTATACGATTTCCGGAAGGATCACCTTCCACAGGTAGGCCGGAAAATTCAGCTGTCCCCGCATCAGGAAATCGAAAAAATAGATGAACAGGTTATACAGAAAATCGCTGAGGATACAGAGCACCACCGGCATGTTCAAAAATTCCGTATAGAACACCTGGCCCAGCAGGCCGTTTCCATAGCCGATGACCATGTAGGCCAGGGCATTGAAGCCCAGGGTTTCCCCAAAGAAAGAGTCCACCAGCAGGCCGCTGAGGAAGCCAATGAGCATGCCGTCCGCCTTCCCCCGCAGGAAGCCGAAGGTAAAGGTGACAATCAACAGGATATTGGGCACCGTGTCAATGAGATTGCAGACAGCAAACACGTTGTTCTGTACCATAAAGGCGGCAATGATCACCACCACATAAAACAGCACTCTCTTCCAGGTCACTCCAGCGCCTCCCCCGTTTCCTTTAAGGTGGTGATCACCAGCACCGAATCCAGATGTGAGAAGTCCACCACCGGGATCAGATAGCCGGATTTGGTCAGGTTGTTGGAGTCTACCTCCAGATCCACGGCGTAGCCGATCAGGATCCCCGGCAGATATTCGCTGCTGGTATTGGAGGTGACGATCTTATAGTTGTTCTCCAGGTTGTCATCCTTGTCAATGTACTGCAGCAGCAGGCGGCCCTCCTCATACAAAAGCAGGTCGCCGGTGACAATACAGGGGGCCTGGGAGATCTGGGCCATGGCGCTGACGCTGCGTCCATCGTCAATGATGGTGCTGACGGTGGCGGTGTTGGTCTCCACGGAGGTGACAATTCCTACCAGTCCTCCGTCTGCAATGACATTCATATCCACCTGGATGCCGTCTGCGCTTCCCTTGTCAATTTTGAAGGTTTGATACCAGTTGCCGGAATTTTTGCTGATGATATGGGCACCGGTGGTCTCGTAATCCGGATACTGCTCCTTCATATCCAGGAGCTCCCGGTATTACTCAAGCTCTGCCTGCTGCAGCTGGTAGCGGGTATTGTCCTCCCGCAGCTGGGCCACTTCCTCCGAAAGACGCGCATTCTCCTCTCGAATCTGGTCCAGCTCCGTCAGGTTGTCCAACTGGCCGGATACGTAGCTTCCCACCTGATTCAGCCCTTTCTGCATGGGCATTAAGACGGTATTGATTCCGGTTCGCAGGACATTGTTGACGGAACTGCTGACAGAGCTGACAATGATCAGGATCAGACAGACCACAATCAGCATAAAAAAGACATGTTTGGTCTCTATATGAAAATGAGATTTTCTCTTCATGAAATATAACCCCGTTCTTTAAAGCTTAGATAGCGATTATCCCCGATGATGATATGATCCAGCACCGGAATTTCCAGAAGGTCGCCGGCCTCCTGCATCCTCTTGGTAAGACGGATATCCTCTCTGCTCGGCGTCGGGTCTCCGCTGGGATGGTTGTGGATCAGCACCACATACACCGCTTCCTGGCGCATCGCCTCCAGGAATACCTCCCGGGGCGTGACCAGGGTGGCGTTGACGGTCCCTCGGGAGATTACGGTCTCCCGAAGCAGATGCCCCTTGGTGTCAAACATGGCCACCACCATCTCTTCCTGCTTCTTGTACCGCAGGTCTTCCATAAAATACCGGGCAATGGCCTCCGGCCGGTTCAACTCCAGGCCGTCCCGGGCGGACGCCTTGGCAATCCGCCGGGCCAACTCTCCCACACACTGGAGTTGTACGGCCTTCACCGGTCCGATCCCTGCCATCCGGGTCAATTCCTGGAACGATAGCCGGACCACGGCGGCCAGCCCATTTTTCTCTCCTCTTCTCGCCAGAAGCCTTTGGGACAGTTCCAGGGCCGTCTGCCCCGGCGTGCCGCTTCGCAGCACCACCGCCAAAAGCTCTGCGTCACTCAAATACACCGGCCCCAGCGCCCTGCATTTTTCATAGGGCCGTTCGCTGTCCGGAAGTTCCTTCATCGTCAGATTTTTCTCATTGTTTTCCATAGACGTGTCATGCCTCTCACGTCCATTCCCCGTTTTTGTCACCTAAGATTTTATCACAGTTCCAGCCCTGCGTCCACCAATTTCTGTAAAGACATCAAAATTCCATATTTGGCATGGTACCAGGTGATGCCTCCCTGGAAGAACACGGTGTAGGGGGGACGCAGGGGACCGTCCGCCGAAAGTTCAATGGAGGAACCCTGGACAAAGGCCCCTGCCGCCATGATCACCTCATCGTCATACCCGGGCATGGCCCAGGGTTCAGGGGTCACAAAGCTGTCCACCGGCGCCGCCGTCTGAATCCCTTTACAGAAAGCTTTCAGCCACTCCGGACTGTTCAGATTGATGGCCTGGATGATGTCATATCGGGGCGTGGCTGCCGGATGGACCGAAAATCCCAGCCGTTCGTAAAGGCTGGCGGCGAAAACAGCCCCCTTCTCCGCCCCTGCGGTGACCGTAGGGGCCAGGAAAAAGCCCTGGTAGAAGGAGGGATTCATGCCCAGGCTGGCGCCCACCTCCCGGCCCAACCCCGGGGAGGTAAGGCGGCGGGCCGCCTGCTCAATACAGTCCGACCGGCCGCAGATGTAGCCGCCGGCAGGAGCCAGGCCGCCGCCGGGGTTTTTGATCAGGGATCCTACGATCATATCCGCCCCCACATCCGAGGGCTCCCGGGTCTGGACAAACTCCCCGTAGCAGTTGTCCACCATGCAGATCACATCCGGTCGCTGTTCCTTGATGAAGGCGATCAGCTCCCCGATCTGCTCCACGGACAGGGTGGGCCGGGAGCCGTAGCCCTTGGACCGCTGGATGGTGACCAGCCGGGTCCTGGGGGTTAAGGCCGCGGCAATGGCCGGGTAGTCAAAGCTGCCGTCGGGCAGCAGGTCCACCTGCCGGTAGGTGACGCCGTACTCGGCCAGGGATCCGGCGGAGGGGCGGATGCCAATGACCTCCTCCAGGGTGTCGTAGGGTTTTCCCACTGGGGAGAGCAGCTCGTCCCCGGGACGCAGGTTGGAGGAGAGGGCCAGATTCAGGGCGTGGGTGCCACAGGTGATCTGGGCCCGCACCAGGGCGTCCTCGGTGTGGAAGGTGTCTGCGTATACCCGCTCCAGGGTATCCCGGCCGTCATCGTTGTAGCCGTAGCCGGTGGTGCCCATGAGATGGCTCTCGCTGACCCGGTTCTTCCGCATGGCTCCCAGCACCTTCAGCTGGTTGTACTCGGCAATCTCGTCAATCCGGGCAAAACGGGGGGCCAGGTCTGCCAGCACCTCCTCCCCCAGCCGCCACACCGGTTCCGAGATGCCCAGCGCCTGATACTGATCCTGGATTTCTGCCTGTAAGTCTTTCATTCGATGATTCCTCTTTTCCTGCATTCTTCTAAGATGACGGTCTTCAGGGCCGCCGGGTCCGGGTATTCCGCCCGGTTCAGCCAGATTACATCCGGTTCCCGCTTGAACCAGGTGATCTGGCGCTTGGCGTAATGGCGGGTTTCCCGCTTGATTTTTTCCACCGCATCCTCCAGGGAAAGCTCTCCGTCCAGATACTCCAGCAGCTCCTGGTAGCCCAGCCCCTGCATGGAAACCATCTTCCGGGTGCAGCCCATCTGCCGCAGGCGCTTTACCTCCTCCAGGAGGCCCTCCTCCATCATCTGGTCCACCCGCTGGTTGATGCGCTGGTACAGCTCCGGTCGCGGCCGGTTCAGCACAAAATAGGCGTAGGTATAGGGGGATTCCCGTCTCCTCTCCCGCTCATTGTGGAGGGAGATGGGTTCCCCGGTGTCATGAAAGTATTCCAGGGCCCGGATCACCCGCTTTACATTGCGGGGGTGGATCTCCGCGGCCGATGCCGGATCCACCTGGGCCAGCCGGCGGTGCAGCCCCTCCGGCCCCTTCTCCGCCGCTTCCCGCTCCAGGGCCTCCCGGTAGGCCGGGTTTCCGCCGGTTTCCGTAAAGTCAATGTCCCGGACCAAGGCCTGGATGTAAAAACCGGTGCCGCCGATGACCAGGGGCAGGTGCCCCCGGGACCAGATCTCTTCCATGGCCGCCTTGGCCGCCCGCTGGAACTCCACCACGTGGAATTCCTCCCAGGGCTCATAGCAGTCGATCAGGTGGTGGGGGATCCCCTGCTGTTCCTCCGGGCGGATTTTGGCGGAGCCGATATCCATGTGCCGGTATACCTGCATGGAGTCGGCGCTGATAATCTCCCCCTGGGTAGCCCGGGCCAGCTCCAGGGAAAGGGCGGTTTTTCCCACCGCCGTGGGGCCGGTGAGGATCACCAGCGGCTTGTTTGCAATCAATGGCTTCATGATACCACCCGCTTGAATTTTTTCTCAATCTCATACTTGCTCATGGAGATGATGGTGGGCCGGCCGTGGGGGCAGGTATAGGGGTGTTCCAGCTGCATCAGCTCCCGGATCAGGGCCTCCGCCTCCGGGACAGACAGGCGGTTGTTTCCCTTTATCGCTGCCTTGCAGGACATCAGCGCTACCTTCTCCTCCACCAGGTTCAGCCGCCGGTGGCCGGTCTCATCTGCCAGGCTGTCCAAAAGTTCCAGCAGCAGGTCTTCCCGGGCCAGGCCAAACAGGTTCCCCGGTACCCCGTACACCGCGTATTCCTTTCCGCCGAAGGGCTCCATCTCAAAGCCGATTTTTTCAAAGGCCTCCCGATATTCGGTGAGCACCTGCTCCTCCCGGGCATTCAAGGTCAAAATCAGAGGTGGGTTCATCTGCTGGCTGGTGTACTCTTTGTTGGCCAGGCTTTTCATGGTTCGCTCATACAGCACTTTCTCATGGGCAGCATGCTGATCAATCATCAGAAATTCATCCCGTACCTGCACCAGCCAGTAGGTGTCAAAGAGCTGGCCAATGAGCCGGTATTCGTCCCGCTCTCGGGGATCCAGCAGCTTTTCCTCAAAGAGCTCTAACTGCCGGGGGGATTCTGCCTGGGGCAGCGATCCCTCCTCGGGGACCTGGGAGCGGTCCGCCGTTTGGGGGGCTGGTGAAGGATCCGAAAATGCCGGTGCCGGCTGCGGCGGAACCGCGTGGGCAGGAGCCGGAGCAGCCTCTGCCTCTTCCCGGATTTTCCTGCGCAGCGCTTTCTGTAGTATCTCAATGGTGGAGGGCTCATCATTCGGCCGGCACGGGGAGGGGTTCCAGGCGGGAGCCTCCCGAACCAGGTCTTCCTGCCTCCGGCGCTCAAAGGGCTCCGGACCGTGCTCCCGGCGGGCCGGGGCTGCTGCAGGGGCTGTCGGCTTTTCCTCCGCTTTCCCCTCCGCGTCCCTCTCCTCCGTCAGACTTACCTGGGGGATCAGCTCCTTTCCCTCCAGAGCGCTTCGGACCGCTGTGTACAGGGTCTCATACACCGTCTCCTCGTTGCGGAACCGCAGCTCCATTTTGGTGGGATGGACGTTCACATCCAGCCAGGAAGGCTCAATGGTCAGATGCAGCACCGCAAAGGGATATTTGTGCTGCATCACAAAGCCGGCATAGGCATTTTCAATGGCCTTGGTGATCAGGGCGCTTTTGATATAACGGCCGTTGATAAAATAGTTTTCATAGGAACGGTTACCCCGGGAGATCAGGGGCTTTCCCAGAAATCCTTTGATTTCCACGCAGCCGTCCTCCGAACGGGCCTCCACCGGGATCAGCTCCGCTGCGGTCTCCCGGCCGTAGATGGTGTAGATAATGTCCCGCAGCTGATGGTTCCCGGCGGTGTGGAGCTTGGTCTGGCTACCCATCAGGAAACGGAAGGAGATATCCGGCCGGGACAGGGCCAGCCGTTCCACCAGGCTGCTGATATAGCCTCCCTCTGTCTGAGGGGATTTCAGGAACTTCCGCCGGGCCGGGGTGTTGTAGAACAGGTCCCGGACCACCAGGGTGGTCCCCTCCGGAGCCCCCACATCCTCCAGGGCTTTTTCCTCCCCGCCCTCCAGCACATACCGGCTTCCCATTACCGCGTCCTCGGTTTTGGTGATCAGCTCCACCCGGGCCACCGAGGCAATGCTGGAGAGGGCTTCTCCCCGGAATCCCAGGGAGGAGACGGTGAGCAGATCCTCCGCCCGCCGGATTTTGCTGGTGGAATGGCGCAGAAAAGCCAGAGGGATCTCTTCCTTGGGAATGCCGCTGCCGTTGTCCGTAATCCGGATAAAGGAGATGCCGCCGTCCCGGATCTCTACGGTCACCGCTGTGGCGCCTGCGTCCATGGCGTTCTCCAGAAGCTCCTTGACCACGGAGGAGGGACGTTCAATTACCTCCCCCGCTGCAATCTGATTGATGGTATTGGAATCCAGCAAAGTAATGTGGGCCATTGCCGTACCTTCTTTCTAAGCAATCCGCCGCCTGCCGGCGGCCGTTTTCCTTTTCAAATTCCGCCTGTCACGAATGCCAGCGGTTTTTCAGGCGGTTCTGCAGTCGGTACAGGGTGTTTAAGGCGTCCCGGGGCGTCAGGGTGTCCAGATCCAGGTTTTCCAGTTCCTCCAGGATGTCATCTTCCTTCACCGTGTCAAAGAGGGTCATCTGGTGCATGTCCACCTCGTCCGGCTTGGGAACCGGCTTGGCCGCCGGCGCCTTGGACTGGGCGGCAATTTCCCGCATCTGTACCGTGATGTCCGCCTGAATCAGGTCCTGGACCAGCTCCTTGGCCCGTGCAATCACCGGTTCCGGCACCCCGGCCAGCTTGGCCACCTGGATGCCGTAGCTCTTGTCCGCTCCGCCTTTGACAATCTTCCGCAGGAATACAATGGTGTCCCCCTGCTCCTTCACCGCAATACAGTAGTTGTTGACCCCGGAAAGGCTGCCCTCCAGCTCCGTCAGCTCATGATAGTGGGTGGCAAAGAGGGTCTTGGCCCCCAGAATCTTGGGGTTGCTGATGTACTCCACCACCGCCCAGGCAATGGCCAGGCCGTCAAAGGTGCTGGTGCCCCGGCCGATCTCATCCAGAATCAGAAGGCTGTTTTTGGTGGCGTTCCGGAGAATATTGGCCACCTCGGTCATCTCCACCATAAAGGTGCTCTGGCCGGAGGCCAGGTCGTCGGAGGCACCCACCCGGGTGAAGATCCGGTCGCAGATGCCGATGTTGGCGGAATCCGCCGGCA
>CAZSAF010000085.1:4038-10506 GCA_964604605.1 uncultured Lachnospiraceae bacterium | reverse complement strand
GCATGGTGGAGATGGTGCCGGTGGGGGCAATGGTCAGCAGCTGGGAGTTGCGCAGCCCGTACTTTTTCACCAGCTCCACCGTGGCCTCCGAGGTGTTGGCCTGGAAGAAGGGAGTCTCCATGACGTTCTCCCGCTGATAGCCCGGATAAGGGCCCTGCTCCTTGGCCAGCAGGGCGGAGGCGGCAATGGCCGTGTCCGCCATAATAAAGCCGATCTGGTCGCACAGCTCCAAAGCCTCCGGCTCCCCGTAGGTGATGCCCATCTTGATCAGCATGTCCGCCAGTCCCATGATCCCTAAGCCGATCTGACGCCATTTCCGGACGCTTTCCTGCTGCTCCGGCAGGGGATGCAGGGGAAGCCCTTCCTCCAGCACCTCGTTGAGGGCCCGGACGGAGACGGAAACCGCCTTCTTAAAGTCCTCAAAGTCAAAGACCGCATGGTCCGTAAAGGGATCCCGGATAAACTGGGACAGGTTCAGGCTGCCCAGCAGGCAGCTGCCGCCGGCGGGCAGAGGCTCCTCGGCGCAGGGGTTGACGCCGGCAAAGGAGAATTCCGGCGTGTTGCTCAGCAGGTTCCAGCCCTGGACCCGGTCCCAGAACAGGGCGCCGGGCTCGGCGTAGTCCCAGTTCACCTCCGAAATCCGGTGGAACAGCTCCCGGGCGTTGACCTGGCGAGAGATCTCCTGGCCGGTGGCCTCCCGGGTGTAGTGGAGGGTGTACGGGGCGTTGGTCTTCACCGCTTCCATAAAGACATTGTCAATCCGCACGGAGATGTTGGCCTTGGTCACCTTCTCCAGATCGGTCTTCAGGTTGATGAACTCCTCCACGTCCGGGTGGGAGCAGTGGATGGAGATCATCAGGGCGCCCCGGCGGCCGTTCTGGCCAATCAGCTCCGTGACCAGGGAGAAGAGGGTCATAAAGGAGACGGCGCCGCTGGTTTCCTTGGCTGCGTTGTTGATCCGAGCGCCGTGGGGGGCCAGGCCGGAAATATCCACGCCGCAGCCGCCGCCGTAGCTGTAGGTGCGGGCCAGCTTTTTGGCGCAGTCAAAAATGCTCTCAATATTGTCCTCCGGCGGGGCCACCACATAGCAGTTGGAGAGGCTGACCTTGCGGCCCTCGTACTCCAGCCCCCGGTTGGAGAGGATCCGCCCACCAAACAGGAACTTCCGCTGGCGGATTAGCTCCGCAATGTCCTGGTTGCCGGCGCTGATCCGCTCCACCCACTGCTCAAAGTTTTCCCCGTGGTTCCGGTATTTTTTGTTCCAGATGTCCATGCCCAGCTGGTTATCGGATCCCAGCCATTCTTCTATCTCCATATACGTCCTTTCCTCCTTGTATTTTTAGGCGGCCCTGTGTCCTGTGCCCAGATATGGGGGCAGATCCGGCCTGCTACGCCAGATATGGGAGCAGGAATCCGCCGAGTTGCCCAGATATAGTGCGCAAAAAGTATATTAGCACAATATATAGGAAAGTGCAAGGGGGATTTGGCGGTGAGCCGAGGCGCTTTTGGGCGGGCGGCAAGAGAGATGAGAGGATATTTTCCAAAATGAGCAGATATTTTAAAATATGAAAAAATCATAAAAAACTGTTATTCAAATGGGAACGAAAAACCGTCAATTACACGCTTCTTCTCAGACATATATGAAAAAAAGATGAGAAGATATTTAAAACGGTTGATAACATACTGAATAGATTCCGGCTCCCCACGTGTGTTAAAATCATATCGTTGACAAGGAGGCCGGGAAGCCTCCCTACAGGAAAATATCGGTGAGAAGGAGGAGAGAGGTTTTGGAAGAGAAAAAAGGCCTGTGGGCAAACCTGGAAGAATACCTGGCGGTGATTCTGATGGCGGTTGTGACCCTGCTGACCCTGGTGGGTTTTGTGCTGGATTTTGTGGCATCGGACGCAGCGGTGGCGGCAGTGCAGCAGCTGTCCTTCTATGTGTATGCCTGGATTGTATTTTTGGGTGTGGCGGTGGCGGTGAAGCGCAACAGCCACATGCGGATTGACATTCTGTTCAACGCGTATCCGGATGGGGTCCGGAAGGCCCTCAACGTGTTGATTGCCATTCTGATGGCCGTGTTCTGTGTGGTCCTGACGGTGCTCAGTTTCCAGCGGCTGTTCCAGGTGGCGGGAAGCGGCCAGGTGGACAGCGTCATCGCGTTCCCCATGGCGGTGGTGTACGCGGCTCCGGCGGTGGGCTTCCTGCTGTCGTGTGTGCGTTTTGTGGAGCGTGCGGTAAAGGGAACCCCTGAGAAAGGAGAGAGCAAATGATCGCGTTATTTCTGATTGTATTCTTTGGCATGATGCTGTTCCTGGGCGTCCCCATGGTGGCGGCCATTGTGTTCTCGGCCCTGGTGCTGCCGCTGTTTTTCGCCGGCACCTCCCCGGTGGGCTTCCTGGATGTGGTGGACTGGTTTGTCACCGGCGCCAGCGCCAACAATACGGGTATCACCATCATCCTGTTCATGCTGGCCGGCGAGTTCATGTCCCGGGGCAAGCTGACGGAGAAGATCTTTAACACCTTCTCCTACTTCCTGGGCAAGAAGCGGGGCTTTATGCCCATTGCCTCCATTGTCACCTGTATGTTTTACGGCGCCATCTCCGGCTCCGGCCCTGCCACCACGGCGGCGGTGGGCGGCATGTGCTATCCGCTGCTGATCTCCATGGGCTATGGGAAAATGTTCAGCGCGGCCATCCTGGTTACCGCCGGCTGCCTGGGCATGGTCATTCCGCCCAGCGTACCGCTGACCGGCGCCTCCGCCATTGCCGGCGCCATTCTGGGTTTTGATGTGGATCTGGTGGTGCTGTACAAGATCTCTGCGGTGGCCGGAGTTCTGGCGGGGATTCTGCTGATCGTTTACGCCTATCTGTACTGCAAACGCCACGGCAACGGCGATCAGGAAAAGATCAACGCCATGGTGGATGATCTGCGGACCCGGGGCTTTGGCTCGGTTCTGAAGGAGAGTATCTGGGCGCTGATCACGCCGGTGATTATCCTGGGTACTATCTTCACCGGCATTGCGGATACCGCGGAGGCGGCAGCCATCTCGCTGGTGTACGGTATTCTGGTCAGCGTGCTGCTGTACAAGACGGTGAAGTGGAGTGAGATTTTCCCCATCGCCCAGAAGTGCATCCAGAACGGCATTCCGCTGATGATCATGCTGGCGGCGGCCACCATCTTCTCCAACACCATGACGGCAGTGGAGATTCCTACCAAGCTGGCCAACTTCCTGGTGGAGTCCGGTGTGTCCGGAAGCGTTATGATTTGCCTGGTACTGGTGTTCATGCTGATCCTGGGAACCTTTATGGATGCCGGCGGCGCCATGCAGATCATTGTCCCCCTGGCAGCGCCCATCCTGGTGGCCATGGGAATGGATATTTACACTTGCCTGGTGGCTGTGATTGTGGCCCAGGCCATCGGCCTGACCACCCCGCCTTTCGGCCTTTGCCTCTTTGTCATGTGCGGTGTGGCCGACTGTACCGTGGGACAGATGACCAAGCATTTGCTGATTCCCATTGTGCTGTTGATTTTGGTCGCGTTCTTTGTGGCCCTGTGCCCGGGGCTGTTTGCCTGGGCCCTGCCGGTCTAAACGGAAAGCGGGCTGTCCCGGAGATGTCCGGAACAGCCCGCTTTTCCCAAAGAGGGACAGCTGCCTGACCAGCGCCTCAGTCCACCGGCGGATTCTGGTTCCGCTGCCGGTATTCGGCCGGGGTGCAGCCGATGCGCTTCAGGAACATGTGGTTGAAATGAGCCGGGTTGTCATACCCCACCTGCTCGGAAATCTCCGTAATGGAAAGGTTGGACTTTAGCAGCAGCTCCGTGGCGTAGGTGACCCGGGCGTTGATCAGGTAGTTGATGGGGGAGGTCCCATAGGCGTTAAAAAAAGTTCGGCTCAGGTGGGAAGGGCTGACGTTGAACCGTTTGGCCAAGGATTCCAGGGTGATTTTCTGGGAGCGGTTTTCCTCAATGTAAATCAGGATATCGCTGGCAAAATGCTGGTCATCCAACCGCACCAAGAGGGTGTGGTTGGTAAACAGCGTCCGGGTCAGCTGAATCAGCCCCAGGCACACGGACTGGAACAGCGGATCGGCATGGCCGCCGTTGGCCTGGTGGATGGTGAGCAACAGACGGAAGGTGTCCCGCAGATAGGAGAGCAGGTTGGCATTGTCCGGTGTGACGGCGCCGCCTACACCGCTGAAGAAGGATTGCAGCTCCCCGGAGGCAGGCTCCGCCAGAAAACGCATGGTGTAATAGCGCATCTTCCCCTGCTCCGGTACCGTAAAGCGGTGGAGGGTCCGGGGCGGAATGGCTGCCACCGAGCCGGCTTCCACCGGGATGGACTGATCGTTCACCACCAGGCTGCCGCTGCCCTCTATGATGAATGCCAGCTCATAGGAATCCTCATGGGTGTGCCATGGGTACGTCCAGGTGGGAAGGTTATCCACATAGCTCATGTGGATGATGGCTACGAAAGGGGATTCCTTATAGGGGTTATCTTGCGGAGATTGGTAATCGTACAGCCACATGTTGTCTCCTTTTCTCGGTATTCGGAAAATTGATATAATAAAATATTATAACATGAAGGATTTTCTTTTGCAAGAAAGGGAATCCGGGCCTATTGTGCGCCAATTGTGCGCAAAACAGGCAGCAAACAGGCTTCGGAGAAATTTTATCAGGAGGAATGTTATGTATCAGGTGACAAGGGAAGATGTGCTGCGCACCATTCCGGGGAGTGAGAAAATTCCCAAAAACACAGATTTCAGTGGGTTTGCAAGAACGTTTATGGATGTGCCGTTCTCGGACCGGTCCGAGACGCTGCGGCTGAATGTGGTCCTGCCCAATGAGGGGGAGGGGCCGTTCCCGCTGGTGGTGTACATCCACGGCGGCGGCTGGCTCACCGGGGATAAGAACCATGTGCAGACCCAGTCGGTGAACCGGCTGCTGTTTGCCGGATATGCGGTGTGCTGCATCAATTACCGGCTGTCCGATGAGGCCAAGTGGCCCCTGCCCCTCCACGACTGCAAGGCGGCCATCCGCTTCCTCCGGGGGAACGCGGAGAGATTCCATCTGGATACAGAGCGGATTGGCGTGGTGGGCAACTCCGCTGGCGGCCATCTGGCGGCCCTTTTGGGCACCACCAACGGCAAGCCGGAGTTTGAGGATTTGACCATGGGGTATCCGGAATTTTCCAGCAGCGTTCAGGCGGTGTTCACCTGGTTTGGGGTGTATGACTTTGTCCACTGGGAGCAGGACTGGAAGGAGGCCTATCCGGGCCGGCCCTTTGAGCGGGAGGCAAGCGCGGAGGCCTACTTCTTCGGCCATGCCCTGGATCCGGAAAACCCGGATCTGCGGGAAGCTGGTCCTCTCTTCCAGCTGGACGGGGACGCGGTGCCCTTCTACGTGGAGCACGGCACCGGGGACCATGCGGTGCCCTACACCCAGTGCGTCCGTTTCTACAACCGCTATGTGGAGCTGCTGGGGAAGGAGCACATTACCATGAAGCTTTTTGAGGGGGCGGAGCACTCGGACCCGGTGTTCAAGGAAGATGAGAATGTCTTTGAATTTGTCCGCTTCTTTGACCGGTATATCCGGCAGATCCCGGAGCGTCCGTACTTTGTGCTGGGAACGCTGGGGGAGTATGATACGGTAGGGTGAGATGAGAGGAGGGGGCTGCCGCAACCAATGTGGAAGCCTCCTCCTCTTGTAAGTTAAACGTTTTGGCTGCACCGCAGATTCACTCCTCCGCCCCGCGGTAGATCCAGGTGCAGCCGGTTTCCGCCCCGCCCACCATCTGGCGGTAGGCGGCCAGCAGGCCCGTCGCCGGGTGGTCCGGCCGCCGGATATGCTGCAGCCGGGCTGCCAGCTCCTCATCGCTGACCTCCAGGCAGATGGTCCGGGCGTTCAGGTCAATCTCAATCATGTCTCCGTCCCGCACAGCGGCAATGGGCCCTCCCTCCCAAGCCTCCGGAGAGACATGGCCGATACAAGGCCCACGGGAGGCTCCGCTGAACCGGCCGTCCGTCACCATAGCGCAGCTTTTCTGGAGCCCCATACCCACCAGCATGGCGGCAGGGATGGACATTTCCCGCATGCCGGGGCCGCCCTTGGGGCCCTCATAGCGGATCACCAGCACGTTGCCGGGCCGGATGTCCTTGGTGCCCATGAAATCCCGCAGCTCCTCCTCGGAGTCAAAGCAGACAGCCGGGCCCCGGTGGTAGAACATTTCCGGGTCCACACCGCTCTTTTTCACCAGGCAGCCCTTGGGGGCCAGGTTGCCGTGGAGCACGGCAAAGCAGCCGTCCGGATACAGGGGATCCTCCAGGGTGTGGATGATTTGACGGTTTACCGGCTGATGAAACTGCTCCAGGTATTGGCCTAACGTACAGCCGTACATGGCCAGCTTTTCCTCCGGGTACAGATAAGGCTGGATTTCTTTCAGGGTGGCCCCCACCCCGCCTGCCAGAT
>CAZSAF010000085.1:0-4028 GCA_964604605.1 uncultured Lachnospiraceae bacterium | reverse complement strand
AGATGGTAATCGTACAGATTGTAAGGGGAGGAGGGCTTCAACTTGGCAATACAGGGCACCGGGCGCTGGATCCAGTCAAAATCATCCATGTCCAGGGAAAGCCCCATGACCTTGGCCAGAGCGCAGAAATGGATCTGGGTGTTGGAGGAGCCTCCGGTGGCCGCCGCATGGCGCAGGCCATTGATGAGGCTTTTTTCCGTTACAATATCCCGGAAGCGGATCTGCTCTCTCGTCAGCTGGACAATCCGCTCCCCCACATCCCGGGCCTGCTTGTACTTTTCCGAAGAGCAGAACAGCATGGTGGTGCTGCCGATGGGGCACACACCGATCACCTCCGCCAACACCCCCATGGTGTTGGCGGTGCCGTACATGCTACAGGTGCCGCAGGAGTGGCAGATGTTTTCCTGATAGGAGGCAAAGGTTTCCGGGCTGATGGCGCCCACCCGGCGCTGGCCAATGGATTCCTTCAGATCCGGGGTGACAAAGGTCCGCTCCGGTGTCTGATAGGGCAGCATGCTGCCGGCGGTCAGAAACAGGGTAGGCTTGTTCAGGGCAGCGGCAGCCATCAGCATGCCGGGGACAATCTTGTCGCAGCTGCACAGAAATACCATGCCGTCAAAATCATGGGCCCGGGCCATCCCCTCAATGGAACCGGCAATCAATTCCCGGGAGGGAAGCACCGTGTGCATGCCGGGACCCTGGGCCATGCCGTCGCAGGGGGCGGGTGCGTTAAACTCCGCCGGAACGCCACCGGCCGCCCAGATCCCCTCCTTCACAAACCGCGCCAGCTCCTGAAAAGGCCGGTGGCCCGGGTTCACATCCGTATAGGAATTGGCAATGCCAATGATGGGTTTGTGCAAATCCTCCGTGCGGTAGCCGCAGGCATTCATCAGGCCCACAAAATAGGCCTCCTGGGGGTTATCGGGATTCCGGTTTCCGTGAAAATCGCTCATCTCTGCTGCTCCTCTCTGCCCCAGCCTACTTCTTGGTCCTTCTCTTAAATTCCGCCTGCCGCTCCCCATCAAATCCCAGCAGCACGGCGGGGTTCTTGCTGTAGACCAGGGCGGCAAGGGCCTGGATCTCCTGGTCCCCCTTCTTCTTACTGGACTTCAGTTTACAGAAGGCCAGAATCCTGCCGTCCCGGTCTCCCACCATAATCTGGGAGTGGACGGGCACAAAGTAATACCGCAGGAGGTGCCGGTAAATCCAGACAATATCCGGGTAGGCGTAAAATAAGCCGGAATGCCTGCTGAAAAGGAAGTGTTCGCTGTAGCGGACCCGGTCCTCCAGCATGGGCGTGGCGGAGGCAAACTCCCGCAGCATGGCCTCATAGATTCCGTTTGCCTGTGCGCGGGAGATCCGTCCCTTGATCTGGCGGCTGTTTAGATACCAGATCAAACCAAACAAAAGGGCAAAGACCGCGCATCCGATTCCCAAAAACGGGACGGCAAAAACCAGCAGAATGGCCAGCATCCCCAGGACTATGCAGGTATTCCGCATGGAACAGGGCGTGATATACTGCAGAAAGGCTTTCTCACTGGCCGGCAGATGCGTGCTGCGCTGCCCCGCAATGGTTACAAAATGCTGCGTGATCCGGGATCTCCCTCCCGCAAGATGAACAAAACATACAAACTCCCCTTCCTTTTTGAATTGCCTTTGTGGCGTATGTACAAAAAGCAGGGAAAAATCCCTGCTTTTATGCTTGCGCCCGGCAGGCGCCTGTTCTTATTTCTTCTTGCTTCCCTTGCTCTTGCTGTCCTTTTCGTCCTTGTTCTTCCGGAACCGGGCGAAGAAGCCTTTCTTTTTGGCCGGGGGCTGAATGCTGCCGCCCCGGACACTCTTGATGGACATAATATAGATGCCGCTGATCTCCACCTTTACTTCCTGCTTCACCGGTAGCACGTCCCAGACACTCCGGTCCGCCGTCAGCACCATGATCTTCGGCCCTACCTTGGCCTTGACAATGGGCAGCTTGGTCCAGCGGAGATATTTGGGGGTCTGGTCAATGACCATCTGGGGCAGGCCGGACTGCTTGATCTTCATCAATTTCTTGTCGATAATCAGCATGGAGACCACCTGCTTCATGGCGTCCATCTGGACGCTGGCATCCGCCTGCTTCTTCTGCATACGGCGTCCCACAAAATACAGGACCACCAGCACGGCCAGCACGACCAACAGGACGATCAGCAAAATATTCCAGAACATACGAGATTCCTCACCTTCCTATTTTAAAGCCTGTACACCGTTCCAAACGGCATTCTCATTGATTATAGCATTGGCGGCATTGCCTTGCAAGCAGAAGTTGAGGGGAAAATCAAAAAGGATGCCGGTTCCCGGCATTTACAGGCGAAGTCCCTTAATATCCTTGATCCGTGAGAGGATGATGCTGCAACTGCAGGCGACGATACCGGGCAGCGGGTCGATGGTATGGGCGATCAGCTGCTCCATTTCCTCGCTGGAGGCGGTGGGCACGTCCCTGAGCTTCGGCCTGGTGCTTTCCCTGTGCGTGTGCCTGTTTGCGGAGCCGCTGATGTCCCTGTTTATTGACCCGGCGGAGACGGCGGTGGTGGCGGAAGGGGTCCGCTACCTGCGGATTGAGGGGGCCTTTTATTTCCTGATCGGCGGCCTGTTCCTCCTGTACGGCCTGTACCGGGCCCTGGGGCGGCCGGGGATGTCCGTGGTGCTGACGGTGGTCTCTCTGGGCACCCGGGTGGGCCTGGCTTATGCCCTCTCCGCCATACCGGCCCTGGGGGTGGTGGGAATCTGGTGGTCTGTGCCCATCGGCTGGCTGCTGGCAGACGCCCTGGGGGTGGGATATTACTGGCTCCGGCAAAAAAAATTGGAAATTCATCCCTGAAATAGAAAAAAGTCGTTGACAGATTGACTTTTCTTTGCTATTCTTAAATGTGCACTATTGTGGGGCGGTATGCCTATTCCTACACAAAGCGCAAGTATAGATTAAAAAAACAGGGGTGAATCGTCTATGGAGAATTGCAGAATGCGCCCGGTAAAAGCCGGAAAAGGCGTAAGAATGAGTTTCGCAAGACAGAAAGAAGTACTGGGGATGCCTAATTTCATAGAAATTCAAAAGGACTCCTATCAGTGGTTCTTAAACGAGGGACTGAAAGAGGTTTTTGAAGACATTTCACCCATTTCCGATTTCAGCGGCCACCTCAGTCTGGAATTTGTTGATTTTACTTTGTGCAGGGATGACGTAAAATATTCCATAGAAGAGTGCAAAGAGCGTGACGCCACTTATGCAGCCCCCTTAAAAGTGAAGGTCCACCTGATCAACGAAGAGACCAGTGAAATCAAGGAACATGAGATTTTTATGGGCGACCTGCCTCTGATGACAGAGACCGGCTCTTTTGTGATTAATGGCGCGGAGCGGGTTATTGTCAGCCAGCTGGTTCGTTCTCCCGGCATCTACTATGGCATCAGCCATGACAAGATCGGCAAAAAGCTATACTCCTGCACGGTCATCCCCAACCGGGGCGCCTGGCTGGAGTATGAGACCGACTCCAACGATGTGTTTTACGTGCGGGTGGACCGGACCCGGAAGGTGCCGGTGACCGTGCTGATCCGTGCCCTGGGTGTGGGCACCAATGCGGAGATTGTGGAGCTGTTCGGTGAGGAGCCCATGATCATGGCCAGCTTTGGAAAGGACACCGCCGCCAACGCAGACGAGGGCCTGCTGGAGCTGTACCGGAAGATCCGTCCCGGAGAGCCGCTGTACGTGGACAATGCCCGGAGCCTGCTGGAGAGCATGTTCTTTGACCCTCGGCGGTATGACCTGGCCAAGGTGGGGCGTTACAAATTTAACAAGAAACTGCACTTTAACAAGCGGATTGTGGGCCATACCCTGGCGGAGGACGTGGTGGATCTGTCCACCGGTGAGGTGCTGGCGGAGGCGGGCACTGTGGTGACCAAAGAGATGGCCACGGAGATCCAGAACGCCGGCGTTCCCTATGTATGGCTCCAGGGGGAGGAGCGGAAGATCAAGATCCTCTCCAACCTGATGGTGGATA
>CAZSAF010000084.1:0-10729 GCA_964604605.1 uncultured Lachnospiraceae bacterium | reverse complement strand
AGGCACCAATATTAAAATAATTGTAATAACCCACATATCCTTCCACTGTTCCGCTGATGGTTTCCCGCTCCGCTCCGTCAACCCCCAGCTCCTGAATGATGCTTGCCATCAGCACCAGCGGATTATAATCGGCGTTCTTCCCCGCATTCAAAATCACGTCCGGATAATCAATTTCATCATTATTCTCATGTTTATACTTTCCCGCAAGCCAATCCGCTCCGTAAGCTGTTGCCATCTGTTTTAGCATATCTTCTGTGGTTGTAGATTGGTAACTCAGATCCAGAAACTGGAACACACTATTCTCATCCAGAAAATTCCGAGGATCCAGATAATAGGCCACAATCTCTTCGGAAGCTACCACCCAAGAATCCCCATCCCAGCCGGTTACCCATTCACCGGTGGACCAGTTAAAGGCGCCGTCCTCCGTGGACTTCCAGGAAGAAATGCTGTTGGCCGAAACCAGGCTCACTGCCTGGGTAGATCCGCTGCCGGAAGGGCCGTTGGGATTAAACCAGGTTTCCGCCTCCAGCGCCTCACTCCAGCTGCCTGCATCCTGGGCTACAAATTGCCAGTTGGGATACAGATAGTGGAGAATCCGCAGTTTTTCCTTGTAGCTTTCTGGAAAGCCCTGCTGATTCATATACGCCTCAAATTCCGTATCCTCTCCCACCTCCAACGTGGTCAGATTGATATAAGAGGAGCTGACATAGCCCTGCTTTCCATTATACGTGATTAAATACCAGACGGTTCCGTCCGCGGCCCAACCGTCCCCCAGAATGGTCAAGGTGGTTCCTTTCGGGATGGTGCCAATAGTAGCATAGCTGGTCCCCGGCCCGTACCGGTAGTTCAGGCTTGCGGTGGTGGTTCCCCTGCGCACAGACGTATATACCGTAAAAGCGGACAGCGCCTGCGCCGGATCCTGAATCTGGCCCTCCTCAATCGCCTCGTCAATCAAAACCTCGTACTCCTCCGGCTGCACCTCCTCCACCAGTTCCGTCTCTTCCGCAGAGCTTTCCACCGCTGCGGAAGTGGCCTCGGATGCGGTGGAAGAGGATTCTAACGTGCGCTCCTCCGTGGAAGTTGTCTCCAAAACGCTCTCCTCTGTGGAAGACGTTTCGTTGGAACTGTCCCCTGCCGGGGAGCTTTCCGCCTCAGCGGACGTACTTTCCACCGCCTGGGTTTCCACCAGCCCCTCCCCGGAGCTTTCCGCCTCCGCGAAAGCCGGCGCCGCCGGTCCTGCCAGCACCGCGCACAGCGCCATGGCCAGGACCAGGCTCTGGGCGCGCAACCAGAGATTTTTACCTTTCTTTTTCATGCTCATCCTCCTCGCATATTCCAGTATAAAGGGCGGACCCCTTCTGCGTCAACTGGGAATCCGCCTCTTTTGTGGAAATTTTTCTCCAATATTTCAGACATTTTTCGTTGTTTTACCGGATCTTCCGCACCCGGTACACACCTTCAATGACCTCCAGCTGCCGTACAATCTCCTCCGGTACGTTGCACTCTGCATCCAACAGGGAATACGCATACTCGCCCCGGGTCTTATCGCTCATGTTGGCGATATTGATGCCGCCGCCGGAGAGCACCGCAGTAATCTGGCTGATCATATTGGGGATGTTTTGATGGAACACCGCCAGGCGGGATGCGGTGCGCAGCGGCCCCAGGTCCACCCGGGGGAAATTCACCGAGTTGACAATGTTGCCTTCTTCCAGGTACCTCCGGATCTCCTTGGCCGCCATCTTGGCGCAGTTTTCCTCTGACTCCTCAGTGGAAGCCCCCAGGTGGGGGGTCACAATGGCGTTTTTCATGCGCACGCTGATGGGATTGGGGAAATCGCTGACATAGCGGCGCACCTTTCCGCTTTCCAGTGCCTTCGCCATGGCCTGCTCATCCACCAGCAGATCCCGGGCAAAATTCAGGAAAACCGCACCGTCCTTCATTTTGCCAATGGCCTCCTCGCTGATCATCCCATTGGTGGCCGGCATAGACGGTACATGGATGGTAATGTAATCGCTCTCCATCAGCAGCGTATCCAGATCGTTGACATGGGTGATATGGTGATCCAGGTTCCAGGCTCCATCCACCGAAAGGTAGGGGTCAAAGCCCAGCACCTGCATGCCCAGGCTCCGGGCCGCATTAGCCACCCGGGCCCCAATGGCACCCAGGCCAATGACGCCCAGGGTTTTGCCGCTGATCTCGGAACCGGCAAATACCTTTTTGCTCTTCTCCGTATCCTTGGTGATGTTCTCATCCGCCACATTGTCCCGCACCCACTGGATACCGCCACTGATGTCCCGGGCAGCCAGCAGCATCCCTGCCAGCACCAGCTCCTTGACACCGTTGGCATTGGCGCCGGGCGTGTTAAACACCACAATGCCCCGTTTGGAGCACTCCTCCAGCGGGATATTGTTCACACCGGCTCCGGCCCGGGCAATGGCCTTCAGTTTCTCTGGCAGCTCCAGCTCGTGCATGGAGGCGCTGCGCACCAAAACCGCATCCGCGTCCTCCAGTTTTTCCGTCAGCTGGTATCCGTCTCCCAGCCGGTCCAGGCCGGCTGGGGCAATGGCATTCATGCAATGTACCTGATACACGTCTTCTCCCTCCCCTTACCGATGCTTCTTCTCAAAATCTGCCATGAAATCCACCAGAGCCTGCACCCCTTCCAGGGGCATGGCATTGTAAATACTGGCGCGCATGCCTCCCACGGTCCGATGGCCCTTCAGATTTTCAAAGCCAGCGGCCTGGGCTTCCCGGATAAACAGGGCATCTAACTCTTTGTCCCCGGTGACAAAGGGCACGTTCATCAGCGAACGATCCTCCTTCACCACCGTTCCATGGAACAGCTGGCTCTGATCCAGGTAATCGTACAGAATAGCCGCCTTTTTCTCATTGCGTTCCTTCATGGCGGCCAGGCCCCCCTGCTTCTTCAGCCACTGGAACACCTTGCCGCAGATATAGATGGCATAGCAGTTGGGGGTATTATACAGGGAACCGGCATCCGCCTGGGTCTTGTACTGGAGCATGGTGGGAACCCCGGTCAGTTCTTCCTTGGGGATCAGATCCTCCCGGATAATGGCAATGACCAATCCGGCCGGACCCACGTTTTTCTGTACGCCGCCCCAGATCATGCCGTATTTTTCCACCTCCACCGGCTCCGAAAGAAAGCAGGAGGACTGGTCCGCCACCAGCACCTTTCCCTTGGTATTGGGCAGTTTTTTGTATTTGGTACCGTAGATGGTATTGTTTTCACAGATGTACACATAATCCGCATTCTCCCGCACCGGCAGGTCGGAACAATCCGGTATGTAGGAAAAGGTCTTATCCTCGCTACTGGCAATGGCCTTCACATCCCCGAACTTCTGGGCTTCCTTGAAAGCCTTCCGGGACCACTGGCCGGTGATAATATAATCGGCTGCGCCGTGGGGCATCAGGTTCAGCGGAACCATGGCAAACTGCAGGGAACCGCCACCCTGGAGAAACAGCACCTGATAGTTGGACGGAATCCCCATCAGCTCCCGGATGTCCGCCTCTGCCGCATGCAAAATGTCCTCAAACATTTTGGAGCGGTGGCTCATCTCCATGACGGACATGCCGCAGCCCCGGTAATCCAGCATTTCCTCCGCTGCTTCCCTTAGAACCTCCTCCGGCAGGACCGCCGGTCCCGCGGAAAAATTGTACACTCTGCTCATTCCTTCTCCTCCAAATCTTCTTCGCTGAATGCCTCCTCAATGTTTCCGCCGGGGGCTACCATGGGGAATACCTTGTCATCGTTCTGAATCACGCATTCCACCACCACCGGCTGCTGCAGGCCAATGGCCTCCCGCAGCACCGGCTCCACCTCCTCCGGCTTGGTAATCCGGTAGCCCTTGGCCCCCATGGCCTCCGCCACCTTCACGAAATCCACCTTGTCTTCCACAATGGTCTGGGAATACCGTTTCCCATAGAACAGAGTCTGCCACTGGCGGACCATTCCCAACACATGGTTGTTCAAAATAATGGTCACAATGGGAAGATCGTTGCGGGTGATGGTGGCCAGCTCGTTCATGTTCATCCGGAAACAGCCATCCCCGCTGATGTCCACCACCAGCTCCTCCGGCCGGCCAAACTTGGCGCCGATAGAAGCGCCCACTCCGTATCCCATGGTGCCCAGGCCACCGGAGCTCAGGAACGTCCGGGGCTTCCGGAAGGTATAAAACTGGGCCGTCCACATCTGGTGCTGCCCCACGTCCGTGGTGATAATGGCGTTCCCCTGGGTGATCTCCGAAAGCTTCCGGATCACATAAGGGCCGGTGAGCACATCATCCGGGCAGGCCAGCGGATACTGCTTCTTCAGCTTCTGAATTTTCTCTTTCCACTCCGGATGGCTCTGCTGCTTCAGCCGGGCGTTGAGCTTCTGAAGAACCAGCTTCAGATCCCCAATCACCGCCGCGTCCACATGCACATTCTTGTCAATCTCCGCCTCATCCACATCCAGCTGCAGAATCTTGGCATGGTGGGCAAAGGTCTTGGGATCCCCGGTGCAGCGGTCGCTGAACCGGACCCCCACGCCGATGAGCAGGTCACAGGCCGTCACCCCCAGGTTAGAGGTTTTGGTTCCGTGCATGCCCAGCATGCCGGTGTAGGCCTCATTTGCCTGGTCAAAGGCGCCCTGTCCCATCAGGGAACAGGTGATGGGGGCATCCAGCCGATGCACCAGCTCCGTCAGCTCTTCCGAGGCGCCGGAGGAAATGACGCCGCCGCCGGCAAACACAAAGGGGCGCTCCGCCGCCTCCAGCATCTCCAGCGCCTGGTCCAGATCCTCCTGCCGGATGGTGTGGCTCTGGCGGGGCACCGGATCCGGCTCCACCGGATAAAACTCCGTCATCGCCGCCGTCACATCCTTGGTCACATCCAGCAGCACCGGGCCCGGACGGCCGGTCTGGGCCAGCCGGAACGCCTTGCGGATGGCGGGGGCCAGTTCCCGCACATCCTTGATAATGGTACTGTATTTGGTAATGGGCATGGTCACGCCCGCAATGTCAATCTCCTGGAAAGAGTCCTTGCCCAGAGCTCCCACCGCCACGTTGCCAGTAATGGCCACCACCGGAATGGAGTCCATGTACGCAGTGGCAATGCCGGTGACCAAGTTGGTGGCGCCGGGACCGGAGGTGGCAAAGCACACGCCCACCTTGCCGGTGGCCCGGGCGTAGCCATCCGCCGCATGGGAGGCTCCCTGCTCGTGGGAGGTGAGTACGTGGTGAATCCGGTCCGAATACTCATACAGGGCGTCATAGATATTCAGGACCGCTCCCCCCGGATAGCCGAAGATGGTATCCACCCCCTGCTCCAGCAGGCACTCCATGATAATCTGAGATCCCGTCAGTTGCATATCAGTTCTCCTTTATCTCTAAAATCGCGCCCCGGTTGCCGGAGGTCACCATTTTCTCGTACCGGGCCAGATAGCCGGTGGTCACCTTGGGCTGTCTGGGCTGCCACTTGGCCTTCCGGGCCGCCATCTCTTCGTCCGAAATCTTCACGTTCAGGGTGCAGGCGTCAATATCAATCTGGATGATATCCCCTTCCTCCACCAGGGCAATGGGGCCGCCCACCGCCGCCTCCGGGGATACATGGCCGATGGAAGCGCCCCGGGAGGCACCGCTGAACCGGCCGTCGGTGATCAGCGCCACGCTGGAGCCCAGCCCCATGCCCACAATGGCGGAGGTGGGATTCAGCATTTCCCGCATGCCCGGGCCGCCCTTGGGGCCCTCGTACCGGATGATCACCACATCGCCGGCCACAATCTTGCCGCCCTTGATGGCCGCAATGGCATCCTCCTCACAGTCAAACACCCGGGCAGGGCCTTCGTGCTTCAGCATCTCCGGCACCACCGCGGAACGCTTGACAATACCGGAATCCGGGGCCAGGTTGCCCTTCAGAATGGCCAGGCCGCCCACCGGGCTGTAGGGATTGTCAATGGGACGGATCACCTCCGGATTTTTGTTTACGCAGCCGGCAATGTTCTCCCCCACCGTTTTGCCGGTGACGGTGAGCAGGCTGGTGTCCAGCAGGTTCTTCTTGGTCAGCTCGTTCATCACCGCATAGACGCCGCCGGCCTCGTTGAGATCCTCCATATAGGTGGGGCCGGCCGGCGCCAGGTGGCACAGGTTAGGGGTCCGCTCGCTGATCTCGTTGGCGATATCCACATTCAGCTCCACACCAGCCTCATGGGCAATGGCCGGCAGGTGCAACATGGTGTTGGTACTGCAGCCCAGAGCCATATCCACGGTCAAAGCATTGATGAAGGCCTTCTCCGTCATAATATCCCGAGGCCGGATATTTTTGCGCCACAGCTCCATCACCTGCATGCCGGCGTGCTTGGCCAGCTTCAGCCGCTCCGAGTACACCGCCGGGATGGTGCCGTTGCCCCGGAGCCCCATGCCCAGGGCCTCCGTCAGGCAGTTCATGCTGTTGGCCGTGTACATGCCGGAGCAGGAACCACAGGTGGGACACACCTTGTTTTCAAACTCCTCCACATCTTCCTCTGTCATGGTGCCGGCGCTGTAGGAGCCCACCGCCTCAAACATGCTGGAGAGGCTGCGCTTCTGCCCCTTCACATGGCCGGCCAGCATGGGGCCGCCGCTGACGAAGATGGTGGGCACATTGATCCGGGCTGCCGCCATCAGCAGGCCCGGCACGTTCTTATCACAGTTGGGGATCATCACCAGGGCGTCAAAGGCGTGGGCCATAGCCATACACTCGGTGGAGTCGCAGATCAGATCCCGGGTGACCAGGGAGTATTTCATGCCAATGTGCCCCATGGCAATGCCGTCACACACGGCGATGGCCGGAAACACAATAGGGGTTCCGCCGGCCATGGCTATGCCCATCTTCACCGCTTCCACAATCTTATCCAGATTCATGTGGCCCGGCACAATCTCATTGTAAGAGCTGACTATACCCACCAGCGGCCGCTCCAGTTCTTCCTTGGTCATACCCAGGGCATTGAACAGGGAACGATGGGGTGCCTGCTGCATCCCTTTGGTTACCGCGTCACTTTTCTTCATGATTTTCTCCTCCTATCTCCCGGAATCGGATCGCTTGATCCTGTTGTTTCTACCGTATTTCTGCGTTTTGGTCTCTTACAATCTTTCAATGATGGCAGCTCCCATCTCCACGGTGCCTACCTTCTGACACCCCTCGGACCAGATATCTCCGGTGCGGTAGCCGTCAGCCAACACCTGCTTCACCGCACGCTCCACCGCGTCTGCCTCCTCCATCAAATCGAAGGAATACCGGAGCATCATGGCAGCGGACAGGATGGTGGCAATGGGATTGGCCAGATTCTTCCCGGCAATGTCCGGCGCGGAGCCATGGCCCGGCTCATAGAGCCCCAGCTTGCCGGCCCCCAGGCTGGCGGAAGACAGCATTCCGATGGAGCCGGTGATCTCGCTGGCCTCATCGGAGAGGATATCGCCAAACATGTTCTCGGTGAGGATCACATCATACTGGGCCGGGTTGTGTACCAGCTGCATGGCGCAGCTGTCCACCAGGCCGTGGGACAGCTCCACATCCGGATAGTCCCTGGCCACTTCCTCCACCACGGCTCTCCAGAGCCGGGAGGAATCCAGCACGTTGGCCTTGTCAATGCTGGTCACCTTTTTCCGCCGCTTCTCCGCAATCTCAAAGGCCTTCACGGCAATCCGGCGGATCTCGTTTTCATCGTACACCAGGGTATCCGTGGCCCGGCGCACTCCATCCACCGTCTCGGTAAAACGCTTGCCAAAGTACAGGCCGCCGGTGAGCTCCCGGACAATGACCATGTCAAAGCCGTCCTTCACAATGTCCGGCCGCAGCGGGCAGCTGGCCGCCAGCTCCGGATACAGGGCCGCCGGGCGAATGTTGGCAAACAGCTCCAGACCCTTGCGCAGCTGCAGCAGGCCGGACTCCGGCCGCTCCTGGGGCGGGCGGTTGTACCAGCTGGGATTGTTCTGGGCATCCCCACCTACAGCGCCCAACAGGACCGAGTCACTGTTCTTTGCCGTTTCCAAAGCCTCCTGGGTCAGCGGAAGCCCGCAGGCGTCAATGGACACGCCGCCCATGAGCACTTCCGTGTACGTAAACTGGTGGCCAAATTTCTTGCCCACCGCGTCCAGGACTTTCTTTGCCTCTCCCACAATCTCCGGGCCAATTCCGTCTCCCGGAATCACTGCAATCCGATAATTCATTTTATTTTCCTCTCAAACTTATGATTTTTTTCACAAAGTCCGTTATCGTCCATCATACCGCACTTTGGCCGGCATTTCAACTGTTTCCCGTGGTAAAGTGGTATATGATTCATAAATGTACTTATGCAAAAATCCTATCGTTGTATGCCATAACGTGCGCACAGACGGGAGAATTCTGCCGAATCGGTGAAGCCTGCCAGCACCTGCTCTCGACTCCAGCCGGAGGCCAGGCAGTTCATCCAGGTCTGTTTGCCGGACGCGTCTGAACTCCGGTCAAGCAAAGCCCGGTAAAGGGCCTCCACAAAGGCATCATTGCTCAGCTGTTTCCGTTGAAATTCCGCGCTAAATACAAATCCTTTTGCCACCTGTGTTCCGGTTTGGCTTCCGTTTACCAGCCAGGTCACCCAATCCAGCATTCCACTGTCATCCGGCTCCCGCCCCAGGCAAGTTCGATACAAACGTGCTACAAATGCCGTCACATCCGGATTCTGATCTCGAATATCGGTGGAAACCCAACTCCCCGCCGTAATCCCATAATTTGCGCATAAACGGCGAAACTCTGTGGAATTTAAGAAACCCTGCAGAACAAAATTTCTGGTTACGCCTGTATACAGATAATCGATCCAAAACGTGATTTCATCGGCTCTGGGCTCCCGGTTCATCAGCACACGATACAGCATTTCTACATAGGAGCTGTCGGAAGTATTCTTACGTTTATATTCTGCACTGTTGACAAATCCTTCTGCCACCTGTGTTCCGGTAAAGCTCCCATTCAGCAGGCGGTTCACCCAGTCGGCCGCTTCCGCCTGGGTAGGCGTTCGTCCCAATGTCAGCTGATACAGCCGGTTCACAAACTCCGTCACCAAATTCTGCTGGGTAGCCGGCAGCTTGGCCGTGCTCTGATCTTCCGTCTGGCCGCACCGGCTGCAGGTCCGGCGCTGCAGGCCCTGGCTGGACGTGGTAGCCTGGGTCACCGTCTGCCAGCTTCCCCAGTTGTGTCCCAGGGCCGCCGCCGTCACCTCCCGGTACTCAGCTCCACAGGTGCAGACGTACAGCTGGTACCCCTCGGACTCGCACTCCGCCCCATGGCTTTCCCCCTGCGACCAGCTGTGGACCAGGCTCTCCCCGGACCAGCTGCCTGCCGGCAGGGTAGGCGAGACAAAAGGCGTATAGGTGGCAGCTCCGTTGAAATTCATAAACACACCGTAAAACCGATGCGTTCCGCCGATCTGCTCCGCCCCGGTCAAAAACCATTCCCGGGAGGGGACCGCGCTTTCGGTATCGTCCCAGGTCACATCCACCAGGTACCAATTTCCATCCTCCAGCTGCACATAATTCCACATGTGATCCACCACCGTGGTGCTGTTCGTGCTGTACCCCACTGCCACCACACAGGGGATATCCCAGCGGTCACAGAAAATCTGAAACAGCTTGGCGTAAGCCTCGCAGACCCCCTGATGATGATAGGTGTCCAGCAAGGCACCGGTGATGGTGTGGGCACTGCCCGAGGGGCTCGCCGTCCCATAGGTAATTCGATCCGCCAGCCAGTCATGGATAGCCCCCAGCACCGCCGTCCGGTCTGCGCCTGCACTGAAATGGAGGGAAATTTCTTCCTCCGCCTCATCCAGGGCATCCGAAACGGCCTGCCGCTCGGTTCCAATACCGTCATAGTAAGGCGTAGGTGACAGCGTCACGCTGGCAATCACCAGACGCTGCCCGCCTTCGGAATCCGGCGTTGTAATCCCCACGGTAAAATAATAGGAAAGCCCCTGAATCCAATAAGTATCCTCCAGATGGTCTTTCAAGTAAGCATCATACGCCCGAAGCACAGAGCGCTCCGCCTCTGCCAGCATAGCCTGATAATCAGGATCCTCCCGGTACTCCCCCTGTTCCCATTGTTCCCAGGTGTACTCCATGCCAAACAGGTATAAGCCGCTGCCGCGCAGCTCCACGCTCCGGGATCCGCCCTCGTCCACCAACGCCACTCCCGCACTCTTCAGGGCCTGGTAAATTACTTGTTCGTTGTCACTCAGCTGATCCCCGTAACAGCTGCCAAATTCCGGCTCCTCCAGAGACAAAGCCGAAATCCGCGCCTGTGCTTCTGCTCCAAAGATGTCTTCGGTCTGTTCCCAACTGCCTGCCGGCGCCTCCGCCGCCAGGCTTTCCGGCTCTTCCGCCCAGGCAGTCCCCTGGGACAGCAGCAGTCCCACTCCCACCAGCAGCAGCAGCAAACCGTTTCGCAGATTTTTGTTCCCGTTGCTCATTTCTTCCCCCTTTTTGTGGATAAAATCCGTTGTTTCCCGGGATACCGGCCCCCTTGCGCAAAACGCCTCGGTATCATCTAAAAAAGTATCGGAAAATGCCGTTCCGCATTTTCCGATACGCTTGCATCCCTATCGCAGCCTGCCTCCCGGCAGCTTACTCGCCGGAGCCTGGCTTTTCAATCTGGACGATGGCTTCCTTCTGCATGGGGATCCGGCAGTTCTTGTTGCTGCCAAACTCCACAATCACCGTGTCGTCCGTAA
>CAZSAF010000083.1:0-10757 GCA_964604605.1 uncultured Lachnospiraceae bacterium | reverse complement strand
TTACTCTACGAAAATTCGACTTCATACAGGACAGCCGGTTTTAGGTGTGAATCTCTAAACCCGGTTGCTTTTTCGTCTGAAAATACCTGATCTTATTTCAACGCTCTTTTAAAATTGTGAAAAAACAGGAGGAAAATGGAAATGTGCACACCCACAACACCTGACCGTTATATTCCCGGCGGCCGGAATGTCCGCTCCGCATTTTACGACAACGGAGGTTTTCAGCCCTTTGCATCCAAGGCAAACTTCCTGGGCTGCCCCTCCGACAGCTGGTATGAAATCGGGATACAGATTGGGAAAAGCTGCGGGGAGATGATTGCCGTGTCCACCGATTACTGGTGGATACAGATGTGTGAAAAGAAGGGTCTTACTGCCACCCGAAACGCTATGGACCGATACCTGCAGGCGGTGGATGCCCTGGACCCCACCCAGGTAGAGCTGCTGCAGGGGATTACCCGGGGAGCACAGGATGCGCTGAAAACCTCCCGGAGCGGCAGCCCGGAACACCCTTTCCATGCCCCGGACTTTCACCGGGTCTTTGCCGCCAAGGGAAGCGCCACCCAAAACGGGGAAACCATCGCCTCCCAGGTCCGCCACACCCAGCAGGCCGGCCTCTGCTATCAGGCCTCCATCGTCTACCGGATGGCCGGCTGCCACATCGTGTGGACGGTGGGCAACGCTCCTGCCCTCAATGGCCTGATGCTGGTCAACGACTGCGGTCTTTCCATCGGCCATCACTTTGGCGGCTCCACCACGGAGGCCAGCCTGCAGGCGGTCGGTATGTCCGGCTGCGGCAGCGCCTACGGGGTTCCCTGGCCCAATCTGCTTTTCTATACCGCCAAAACCGCTTCCTCCGCCGCGGAAGCCCTGGACATTCTGGCCCACGGCAACGCCCGCTACCGGCAGTGCACCGGGCGCAAAACCGTACTCCGGGACGGTACCTGGAACTGGATGGTCTGCGATTCCCAAACCCTTGCGGTCATGGAGGCAAGCCCAGACCGCCATGCCCGATGAGAACGGCGTCATACTCCCCAGCGGAATTGCCTTTGGCTGTGCCCAGGGCAAACTGATTCAACATGGTCTGACCTGCGGCACCAACGCCGCCAAAATTGCCGTGCTGGACGGTAAAAAAACTGCCGCCTACTTTTGCCTGGGAAATCCCAACGACTGGATGGGAAACTGGGACTGCTACTGCTTTTCCTGAAACCCGAAAGGAAGCCTACAGACTCCGGATCACCCGTCCCACGTGGGCCCGTTCCAGAAGGAATCCCACCGCATAGAACAGCACCATTGCAAAAATCCCTTTGGCCGCCAGGCCGGGAATCTGGGCGGCGCCGGCGGCCAGGCTCCCGGCCAGCACGCTGCCACCCAGCCGATGAGAAAGCCCATTAGCGCCTTGGTCAGCAGGGTGGTGGGAATCCACTGGGCATAGCCCAGCGGGATGGGAATCTGTATCATAATCGAAAAATGCACTTTTTCAAACACCCAGTTTAGAAGAATTTGACCAGTCCACTTTTGGCAGCGGTTTCCACAGAAACCGCCTTTAACACCGCTTTTGATTCAGAGCATCCCGGACTTCCTCCAATCGCTTCCGGATCAAACAGGCCTTCCGGTCCCATTTGCACTTTCTGCCGGTAATCCGGGCCAGCTTTGCCTGCCAGGATCTGCCTGCTCCCATGGCTCCCTCCTGCCCCACGCATTCTCACATTCATTCTATGCGGAGGCGTTTGTCCTGGTTTGCACCGGAAAATGGGACTCTTCCGCTTCAGCCCAGACTCCGGCACGGCTCTCTATTCCGTTCCCGGCCGGGCAATCAGCTTGCAGATGGGGTTTCCCATCTGGGAAAAGCGCTCCTCATACTCGGTGAGGATGTTTTCCCTGCCCAGGTCGCTGTGGTACAGGTCCGTGGTGCTGGCCAAAAGCTCCCACCTGCTCTCCTCCACCGACTCCAGAGAAAACGCAAACAGATTCCGGTTGTCCGTCTTAAACTCCAGCGTTCCACCCGGCGCCAGAATCCGCCGGTACCGCGCCAGGAAAGCCGGGGAGGTCAGCCGCCGTTTGGCGTGGCGCTCCTTGGGCCACGGGTCCGAAAAATTCAGGTAAATCCGCCCCACCTCGCCGGGTGCGAAGACCTCCTCCAGCGCCTCCGCGTCCATCCGGATCAGCCGCAGGTTGGGCAGCTGCAGCTGCTCCTGCTTCTGCACCGCCCGCACCAGCACGCTGGAAAACTTTTCAATGCCAATATAATTGTTCTCCGGAAAAGCCTCCGCCATCTCGGTCAGGAACTTTCCTTTTCCCATGCCAATCTCAATGTGGATAGGGTGATCGTTGCCGAACAGAGCCTGCCAGGCGCCCCGCTGCTGTTCCGGGTGCAGGACCGCAAACGGGCTGGCCGCAATGGCCTCCCGAGATCCCGGTACGTTTTTCAATCGCATGTCTTGATTCTTCCTCCTCCGCTCACCGGCCCCTAGCCGGCGGCGTTACCATTTTAACCGAAAACCTTACGTTTTGCCACTGTTTTTTGTAGCGATTGAAAAAGTACCGGTTCTGTGCTATAAATACAATCATGACCCCGCCGTCACCGGCGGTACAGACTGTTTTCTGAGGGAGATTCATGAACAAGCATTTTTTCCGTTGTGTTTTTATTCTGATTCTTGCGGTCAGCCTGCTGGCCTCGCCGCTGCCGGCTCCGGCTGCCTCCGGGGAGGAGGTGCTGACGGATCTGACCGGCCTTTCCGGCATGCCCCAGGCGCCATCCATAGAAGCGCCCAGCGCCATTCTCATAGAAGCCAAAAGCGGCGCTATCCTGTACGCCAAAAATGCGGACGAACGCCACTATCCCGCCAGCATTACCAAGATTATGACGGCGCTTCTGACCATTGAAAACTGTTCCCTGGATGAGACCGTCACCTTCTCCTACCGGGCCACCCACGAGCTGGAGGAAAACAGCAGCGGCATTGCCCGCACCGAAGGGGAGGAAATGTCTGTCCGGGACTGCCTGTACGGCCTGCTGATTGCCTCTGCCAATGAGGTGGCCCAGGCCCTGGCGGAGCACGTCTCCGGCACCATAGAGGACTTTGCGGTCCTGATGAACCAGCGGGCGGCAGAGCTGGGCTGCACCAACACGCACTTTGCCAACCCTTCCGGCCTCAACTCCCCGGAGCACTATACCTCTGCCCATGACATGGCGCTGATCATGCGGGAGGCGGTGAAGAACCCCACCTTCCTGGAGGTGGACTCCACCACCCACTACACCATCCCCGCCACCAACAAGCACAGCGAGCCGCTGGTCATCTCCATGTCCCACCAGCTGCTGCTGAACGGAGCCAACCACTACGAGTACGCAGTGGCCGGAAAAACCGGCTATACTTCCCTGGCCGGCTACACCCTGGTCACCTATGCGGTGAAAGATGATATGGAGCTGATCTGCGTAATCATGGACGGCCCCACCTCCGAATCCCGTTATACCTCCACCCGCGCCCTGTTTGACTACGGCTTTAACAATTTCCAGATGATTCAGCTGAGCCAGTACAGTAGCGGCGCGCCTCTGGAAACCGATGGGGACAGCGGCCAATACCTGGGAAGCAACATTCTCTCTCTGACCACCACCGACGAGGATTGGCTGGTGCTGCCCTCCTCCCTTTCCTTCTCCTCCCTGGACACCCAGGTCAGCTGGGGCGGCGAAAACGGGGAGAGCGCCCTGGCCTCCATCACCTACTCTTACCAGGGAACACCGGTGGGCACCGCCACTCTGACGGTCAACCCGGACGCCGATTCCGCCTTCCCCTTCAACGGGGCATCCTTTAACGGACAGCGGCGGGGGAGCATCAGCGTCTGGACCCTCGCCCTGTACGGAGGCATTGGCGCCGGCCTGGTGCTGCTGATTCTGCTGCTGGTGATTCTGGCCCGCCGGAGCCGGCGGAAGCGCACCGTTTCCCCCGGCGCCTCCCGCCGGCGCAGCCGAAGCCGGAGGCGGCGCTAACAAAAAAGGCATCCCGTCCAGCAATGGATGGAATGCCTTTTTTGCGCACCGAAACAGGGGCCTTCCGTGTATCTGCCGGAAAGCCTCGGGCGTTACTCTGCGTTACCTGCTGTGTTTTTGCCGTACCGGGCCCGCATCAACGGCTTCAGGCCACCGGCCTCCAGGATCTTCCAGGCCTGGTCTCCCAAAGGCTCACAGGCGTAGGATTCTCCGGTCTCCTCCACCGTCACGGTCCCTTTTTCCAGATCCACCGTCAGGGTCCGGCCGCTTTGGACGTGCTGGTTCAGGCCCTTGCAGATCACCGGCACCAGCCCCAGATTCACAGCGTTCCGGTAAAAAATCCGGGCAAAGGAATCCGCCAGCACCGCGGAAGCCCCCATGCTCTGGAGCGCGATCACCGCATGCTCCCGGCTGGAGCCGCAGCCAAAGTTCCGGCCTCCCACCACCATGCCGCCGACAGGGAACCGGGCTGCCAAACCTTCATCAATGCCGGAGAGGCAGTGGCTGCCAATCTCCGCCGGATCCGTCAGCGCCAGATAGCGCCCGGGGTAGATCTGGTCCGTGTCCACATTGTCGCCCACCGTCACAATTTTACCTGTCAAAATTTTCTTCATCTTCTCCTCCTGCCTGCCTTTCTCAGCAATATTCCCTGGGATCTGTCAGATACCCGTTCAACAGGCTGGCTGCCACGGTAGCCGGGCTGGCCAGATAAATCTGCGCATCCACCGCGCCCATACGCCCGGGGAAATTCCGGTTGGTGCTGGAAACACATACCTCGCCGGAGGCCAGAATCCCCTGGTGCACGCCCAGGCAGGCGCCGCAGCCCGGCGCCGTCACCGTGGCCCCCGCCCGCATCAACTCCTGTATGTAACCTTTTTCCATGCAGCGCTCCATCACCTCCGCGGAGGCGGGCACCACCACCAGCCGAGTGTACGGCGCAATGTGCCGGCCCCGGAGAATCTGCGCCGCCACCGCAATGTCCTCCTCCCGGCCGCCGGTACAGCTGCCCAGATACCCCTGGTCCAGGCGGATCTTCTCTCCGGCCGTCACCTCCGGCAGCGGGTGCACGTTCTCCACGCTGCTGGGGCAGGCCAGCTGCGGCTCCAGCCAGGAAACGTCAAACACATACTGCTCCGCATAGCAGTATCCCGGATCCGTGGTCTCCACCGTGTAGGGGCGCGCTGCCCGCTTTTCCACATATTCCAGCACCGCCTGATTGGGCTGCATGTAGGCGGTCTTGGCCCCCATCTCCACCGCCATGTTGCAGATGACCATGCGGCCTGCCACGCTCAGATTCTCCACATAGCTTCCGGTAAAGTCAATGGCCTTGTACACGGCCCCGTCCGCCCGGATCTTTCCCAGCACAGACAGGATCACATCCTTGGGAAACACGCCCCGGGGCGCCTCCCCTTCCAGCCGAACCTCGATAATCTCCGGCACCCGGAACCACATCTCCCCGGAGAGTAGGATGGCCGCCATATCCGTGGCGCCGCAGCCGGTGCCCACGGCCCCAAAGGCCCCGTGGGTGGTGGTGTGGCTGTCCGTTGCCACCACAATCATCCCCGGATAAATAACCCCTGCCTCCGGCATTACCTGATGACAAACCCCGCAGTTGGTGTCAAAATGGTACTTCAGCCCGTTTTTGCGGGCAAATTCCCGCATGGCCTGCTGGTTGGCGGCGCTTTTGGCGTCCGGCGCCGGCGCGTAGTGGTCAAAGACAAAGGCGCAGCGGGTGGGGTCCCAGACCTTCTCGCCTCCCATCTCATAAAAGGAGTACACGGTCTGCAGGTACAGGTCGTTGATCTCCGCAAAATCCACCTTGGCCGTGATAATCTCTCCGGTTTTCACGCTGGTCCGTCCACTGTGCCGGGCAAAAATCTTTTCAATGGCGTGCATGGCTTTTCTCTCCAAAATCGAATTTTAAATATCGTATACGATATTTAATTTAAAAGAAGTATACCACTTCTGCCGCTTTTCTGCAAGTGCGGATTGTAAAAAAAGTATTTTTTTTATAAAATAGAAGCAGTCCCGCCGGATGACGGCCATACGGCCACGGCGGAAATCTTCCTTCAGAGGTATACAACGTGGAATCCTTGGAATTAATGCCCGCCCGCGTGCGGATTGCAGCCATCTTAAAGAAAGCCATCTATGCAGGGGAGTACAAGAGTGGGGAGGAGCTGAGCCTCACGGAGATCGCCGAACAGCTGGGCGTCAGCCGCACGCCGGTGCGGGAGGCCTTCCAGTCCCTGGCATCGGAAGGGCTGATCACCCTCCGCATGAACCGGGGGGCCATTGTCAACAAAATTGACCGGAAGTTTGTCCGAGATGCCTTTGAGATGCGGATCCTCCTGGAGTCGGAGGCGGCTGCCCGGGCCGCGTCCGCCGGCATGGAGGTGGACGGGCTTTTGGAGCGGCTTTCCCACATCCAGGGAAGCCTGGACCCCCTGCCCCGGGAGGACTATCAGGCGCTGAACCAGGACATCCACATGGCCATCTGGAATGCCGCCGGCAACCAGAAGCTCAAGCAGGTGCTGCTGGAGCTGTGGAACGGTCCCAGCGTCCGCGCGTCCCTGCCGGAGGAAACCAGCCATTACAGGAAATCCACCGCCGAGCATATTGAAATCCTGACCTGCATCGGCCAGAGGAAGTCGGAGGAGGCCCGGGCCGCCATGACCCGGCATATTACCCGGAGCATGGAGAATATTTTGCAGTATTATCCGGAGGAAAATGCGCCGGAAGGGGTTTAAACGGCCTGGATGGCTGTCAGAATCCGATTGTCTTGGAAATCTTTTCCCTCATGTCATTCCTCTTGACCCTTTCTCTTTTTTGTGTTACATTTCATTTAACCTTTAATCTAAATGTTAAATGAAGGAGGTGCTGCTCTTGAGCCTGCAAACCACCTGCCGGGCGCTGGCGGATCCCATCCGCCGGGAGATTTTGAATCTGCTGAAAAACGGGCGGCTTTCCGCCGGGGAAATCTGCGATCACTTTCCGGTTACCGCCGCCTCCATCTCCCGCCACCTTTCGGTGCTGCGGGAGGCGGACCTGATCCGGGACACCCGGGAGGGAAAATACATTTTTTATGAGCTGAACGCCTCCGTGCTGGAGGAGGTGCTGCTCTGGATTGCCAGCCTGCAGCAACCTGCAAGGGCAGCGGAAGGCAGTTGCCCGCCGCAGAAAGGAGATGCCTGTTATGAAGGAACGCATGAAAAGATATAAGGGCAGCCTGATTCTGTCCTCCCTGATCCTTCGCCTGCCAATCCCGGTCTGCTGTACTGGGACTCCCTGGGGCTCTCTCCCCTGGGGCTCCTGGCAGTCCACTGGCTCTGTATCCTGTTTGTCTTCCGGGACCGGAAAAATCAGGACCAGCATCCCAAGGCCATACAGCTGGCCCTGTGGGCCTGCCCGGTCATGTCCCTGCTTTTGGGCACCCACCGCTTTGCCGGCCGGATCTGGGTGATCTGCGGCCTGCTGTGCATGGTCTGCGGCCTGTTCCCGGACGCCCCGGTGGCCACTATCCTGTTTGTGGCCCTGGTGCTGGCAGCCGCGTTGATTCCCTGCGCATACTCCTATCGCTATTATAAAGCACAGCTGCAGGACGGCCGGGCCATCCCAACCAAAATCCGCTGGAAAATCGTGCTCTCCCCATCGCCGCCCTGACGGTGGGATTTCTGGCCTACGTTCTCTTCAGCGGCAGCATGGAGATTGTCTACGGGGACGCCTCCTTCACCGTGGAAACCGGCAGCTGGGACGATTCGTGTGATGCCTGCGTGGTGCTTACCGTGAACAGCGAGACCGTGGTGATCAACGGCCCGGACCCGGAGGCTACCCGGGCCATCTATCAGCAGCTTCTGGAGCATCGGTAGCATTCCCGCCAGCCGGCGCGGCTGCCGCCCATTCCCAGCTGGCGTCCACCCGTGGTCTCCAGAGATCCCTCACTGGCGCCGGTATCACAGGATGCCTGGTAGGCAAACTCCGAGCAGTCCACGCCGCCTGCAATCTCCAACTGCCCATTGTACCGGAGGCGGATGGTGCTGACCCCCTGGCTGTTAAAGTTGAAATAATAGTCCAGATACAGGGAAGCCGAACTGCCGGAGGTGCCCCGGGCAAACTGGATGGAGCTGGAGAACAGCGTATCCGAAAGGCCCGTCAGCCGTTCCCGAGGCACCAGATGCTCTCCGCTGCCGGTGACCAGCGAGGCCGCCAGAGAGGTCCCCCGGCTGTCCTCCACATAGCCTCCGGGTTCGGCTGTATAAATCTGCTCTCCGGGTGCGCAAATGTCCACCGTTCTTCCAAAGTTGGAGAACGTGGCCATCTGATAATTGCCGTCTCCATCCCGGGTATTTTCAGCCGCTCCCACAATCAAAATCCGTTCCTCAATATCCTGATAGGTAAAACCATTGACGCTTCCCTCCGTCACACAGGACCAAAACAGTGTGTCTGTGATCCGGGTGAAAAAGCTTCCGTTCCAGGCATCCGCCGGATTCAGGCCTTTGTTATCCTCACCGTTGCCGGCCGCCTGAACCATCAGGAAATCTGTTCCGCCGGAATTCTCCTGATACATCAAAAGTGCCAGCATCATCCAGATACACTGCCGGGAGGTATCATCCAGAGAATCGCTGTCCGCGGCGGCGCTGGCACGCTGGGGCACGCCCGTGCTGCTGCTGTTCTCTCTGGCAATCCTGCTGTTCCGGAGAAAGCAGCTGGAGCTCTTCTCTTTTCTTCTTTTTGAACCCGATGCTTTTTGTCTGGGGACCGGCGCTGCTGTCCGCAGCCGCCGCCAGCATCTGCGCCTTCTGTCCCGGTCCGGCGGGCTTTGGGCTGACCGCTCTGGCCGGGACCGCCGGCCTAGCGGTGTTTGTTTATGGCATTTTTCTGGAAATAAGCCGCCTGGGGAGCCCTGCCTGGATCACTCTAGGCGCCCTGACGGTCTATGCCCTGACCGTTCTCCTTTCCTATGCCGGGCTGGTACAAAAAACGGCCCGTGGCAAACGTTCCCCCCGTCCCCAACCGGGGGCCGGGCAACGGCATTCCGCCCCGCCGCCGGCCGATGAACCGGCCCCAGCGCCGCCGGACCACACAGCCGCCGCGCCGGACGGCAGTGCCCTTTCCCCATCCGAACCAATCACCCGGGGACGGCTGACCCTGCGGACTGGCCCTTACGACGGGGCAGCCCCTTCTCTGGCGGTTCAGCGGCCAGCCCCTTCTGCAGCTGGAGGAGCCGGTGCAGCTTTGACGGTACAGCCAGGGGATCGGAGCCACGTAGGCCCGCCAGGGGCCGTATCTGTCTGTTGACAGCAGAAACTTTCGCTCTTATAATGGAAACAGACTTTCAGACCAAGGAGCGAAATCGTGAAAAAGATTATTTTAACCGGCGACCGGCCCACCGGCCGCCTTCATGTAGGACATTATGTAGGTTCCCTGAAGGAGCGGGTCCGGCTGCAGAATTCCAATGAGTACGATGAAATTTATATCATGATTGCGGACGCCCAGGCCCTGACGGACAACGCGGAGCATCCGGAGAAGGTGCGCCAGAACATTATGCAGGTGGCGCTGGACTACCTGGCCGTTGGCCTGGATCCGGAAAAATCCACCCTCTTCATCCAGTCCATGGTGCCCCAGCTGACGGAGCTGACCTTCTATTATATGAACCTGGTTACGGTATCTCGGGTACAGCGGAATCCTACCGTAAAAGCGGAGATCCAGATGCGGGGCTTTGAGACCAGCATTCCTGTGGGCTTCTTCTGCTACCCCATCAGCCAGGCAGCAGACATCACCGCCTTCCACGCCACCGTGGTGCCGGTGGGCGAGGATCAGATGCCCATGCTGGAGCAGTGCAAGGAGATCGTCCACAAGTTCAACTCTGTCTACGGAGAGACCCTGACGGATCCGCAGATCAAGCTGCCGGATAATTCCTCCTGCCTGCGGCTGCCCGGCATAGACGGCAAGGCCAAGATGAGCAAATCCCTGGGCAACTCCATCTATCTCTCCGAGGAGCCGGAGGAGATCCGCAAGAAGGTGATGTCCATGTTCACCGACCCCAACCACCTGCGGGTGGAGGATCCCGGCCAGGTGGAGGGCAACCCGGTGTTCATCTATCTGGACGCCTTCAGCCGTCCGGAACACTTTGCTGAGTTCCTGCCGGAATACCAAAACCTGGACGAGCTGAAGGATCACTACCGCCGGGGCGGCCTGGGGGACGTGAAGGTGAAAAAGTTCCTGAACAACGTCATGCAGGCGGAGCTGGCCCCCATCCGGGAGCGGCGGAAATACTGGGAACAGCGGCTGCCGGAGGTGTATGAGATTCTCTGGCAAGGCAGCCGGGTGGCGGAAAAGAAAGCGGCCCAGACGTTAAAGGAAGTCCGCCACGCCATGAAGATTGACTATTTTGAGGATGACAACCTGTTAAAGTAACCGTGATGGAAAAATCTGCGCCGCCAGGCGCGCAAAAGCCGGAAAATCTGTATGCGCCAGGTTTTCCGGCTTTTTGTTCTGTCCATCTGCCGACCAGAATAGGAGGGAAAACACATGCCGGAACTGCCGGAAGTAGAAACCATTCACAGCGTAATGGAACCACAGATACAGGGGCTTGCTATAGAACAAATAGCAAGCACATCCGGTGTGGCAACACACCGGAAAAATGGCGTTTCGTGCTGTCTGCCGGAACGCCATTTTTCTTTTTTGGGGATGCCCCAAACCCCGGTTATTCTGGGAAACATTCTGCGCCTGATCATGGCGCTTTTTCTTGATGCTTCGCTTGTGTGCATATACCAGA
>CAZSAF010000082.1:0-10816 GCA_964604605.1 uncultured Lachnospiraceae bacterium | reverse complement strand
GGGCCCGGATCTCAAAGGTGTCAATGAGAATCAGCCCCTCCCCGGTGTCCAGCAGATAGCAGCCCACGTAGGAGTTGCCGCTGACGTACCAGACGTGGGGGGCAATGCGGAAGGGCGCCTGGGCTATGTCCCAGGGATGGTTGTCAATGTAGTCGTAAGGGTCCTTGATATTGGGGACACGCTTGAAATCGCTCATAAAAGATTCCTCCTTTTCTATTCTAGCACAGCTGTGCTTTCCGGTCTACCGGCTATTGCATAGCGGGCCTTCCCTTTTTCTGTTTTACATGGGATAGGCGAAGTAGGCATTGGCAATGGCACATACCATGGTCAGTAAGGTCAGGGGCACGCTCCACTTGATGGTGTCCTTAATGCTCAGGTTGGCTGCCGCGTAGGCCACCGCCGCCCCGTTGGAGGCCATGGGGGTGATGACGGAAGACACGGCGCAGGTCATGCAGCAGAGGATGCAGGCCCGGGGGTCATAGCCCGCCGCCACGCAGATGTTGCAGACAATGGGAACCAGCACAAAGATGGTGGCAGTGTTGGAGGTAAAGGTGGTCATAATGGTGGTGGCCACCGCAACCACCAGCAGGATCAGGAACGGGCTGGGGCTGCCGCCCAGGATGGAGATGACCACATCGCCGATCAGTGCGCCGGCGCCGGAGTTGGTCATGGCGTCCGCCAGCACAAACACGCCGGCTGCCATAAACAGGGCATCGTTGGCCAGACAATTGAGGGCCTCCCGGCTGGAGATGGCGCCCAGCAGGATCATGATCACCGCAGCAATGGCCGGGGCAATGTACATAAAGTTGCCGATCCAGTTGGCGCAGAGCATGGCCACAATGGCGCCTACAAAGCATACGTAGATGATGATTTCATTCTTCTTGGACAGCGTCTGCTTTTCACCGCCTTTGCCCCGCTGGGTATAGGCGCTGAGATCCGCCTCCTTGTTGGGTAGCATCTTGTAGGTAAAGATGCAGTAGATCAGGCTGGCCACAGCCGGCAGCCAAGTGGCCTTGATGGTGCTGAACATGTTCAGCAGTTCCGTGCCGCCGGCGGCCTCAATGTAGCCGTTATACATAATGTAGCCGCTGACACCCATGGCGCCAATGGGAAGGCGGCCCAGCCACATGGTCACGCAGAAGGTCATGGGCAGCATCATCCGGCTGGTGGTTACGGAGCCGGTGTTCCCCAGGGACATCAGGAAGGCCATCATGATCATCATCACCGACACCTGGCTGGCAATATACTGAGACAGGAGCACGGAGATGATCAGGATGGTGGCGGCTATGGCCAGCTCCGATTTTCCTCCGCCCCGGGCCAGCAGTTTTTTCTGGATGACATCCACCAGGCTGGTTTTGCCAAAGGCGTAGGCCAGAATGAACATGCCGCCCATGAGAATTACGTTCTGGTTGGAAAAGGCGGAGAAGGCCTCCAGGGGCTCAATCACCCCGGTGAGGGCCAGCAGCAGGGAACAGGCAATGGCAATGACGCCAAAGGAAAATTTGCCGGACAGCATGGTCACCACAAAGATCACCAGTACAATCAGAGTAATATGCATAGGTTCCATAAGAAATGTTTTCTCCTCTCACTTTATCAGGCTGACAATGGTTTCCTGCAGATTCAGAGCTTATGAGCACACCTCCTTGCTGCGGCCTGCTTCTGCCTGTGCACTGTGCAGAAGGCCCTTCAGGTATCCTGTCATATAGGCGCAGGAGGTTTCCGACATGCGTCCCGTCTCCGGATGAAAGAACGCATGGTCAATACTGATATTGGCGCAGCAGCCGCAGCGGACCAGATGGGCCATAATGGCGATCATGTCCCCGTATCCGTCCTCCGCCAGGGTTTCCTCAAATTGGGGCAGCGGGCTGCTGACGTTGCGGAAGTGGACGGTGAGAATCTTATCCTTCCGGCAGAACGTCTCAATATCCTGAAAAAGATCTCCAAAGTCCGGGTTCTCCAGCCAGCAGCCAATGCACAGCTTCATGCCCAGGTAAGGGCTGTCCCCGGCCAGGGCAAAGGCCTTCCGGTAGCATTGGGTGTTCCAGATTAGGCTGGGAATGCCGCAGACACAGGCCAGAGGCGGATCGTTGGGGTGCAGGGCCAGGCGCACCTGCTCCCGCTCACACACCGGCAGTGCCTTCTCCAGAAAGTAACGGAAATTGTCCCAGAGGGCCGCATCCGTCACCTGGTCCGGGTTCAGGTTCCCCTTAGCCTCCAGCTCCTCCAGGCTGCAGCGGAAGGTGGGCATCCCGTGGCTGTGTTCCCCGGGGCCTACGCCGGAGCGGAGCGTGCCATGGGGCTGCCAGGCCAGGTAATTCACCGGGATACCTGCGTTCCCCAGCACCCGGGTGAACTCGTTGTAGGCGTGGATCCATTTGTCCCGGTCCTCCCGGCCCCAGATAATGGAAGGACATTTTTGCAGCTGGGGGGAGCCGGCCTCCACAATGGTCAGGCCCTGTTTTCGGGCAGCGGCCTGCACCCGCTGCACCCCCTGCTGGTTGGTATCCTCAGGGGCAAAGGTGACGCCCAGAAAGGCAATGCCCATTTCCCGGGCCAGCTCCAGGGAACGGCTTTCCAGGGAACTGAAAATCTCACTGATAACGCGCATATCATCCTCCCTATAAGAAAACGGCAAAACTTAACAACGGATAAAAGAAGGAATCCTTCTCTTATTCGCCAAAAAATGAGTGTCCTTAATAAAAATTTTGCAAATATCGGAATCTATACTTTATATTATAATATATAAACCATTTCTTCCGGGTTGACAAATATAACAAAATCAAATATGGTATAAGTAAAACGCAATGGATGGAGGGAGAAACGGTGAATTACAAAACGCTGCCGTATTTTATGAAGATTGCGGATACCGGAAGCCTTACGGAGGCGGGAAAGGCGCTGGGGGTCTCCGTTTCGGCCCTCAGCCGCTATGTGGCGGAGCTGGAAAAATATTTCGGCATGCCGTTGTTTCAGCGCCAAAAGCAGGAAATGCTTTTGACGGAAGCCGGAAAGCTGTACTACCAGGGCTGCCGCCGGCTCCAGGAGCTGCAGAACAAGACCCGGTACGAGATGGCCAAACTCACCGCCGCCGGGCGGGAACGGCTGCGCATGGGCATGACGCCTTCGGGGGTAGCCCTTCTGATCCCCCTGTACCAGGAGCTGATGCAGGCCTTCCCGGAGCTGGATCTGGAGATTGTGGAGGGCTATGCCTTTGAGCTGCTGGAGGGGATCCGGAACGGCTCCATTGACATGCTCTTTGGCTACTATCACCCGGACTATCTGGATGGCGTGGAGTACGCCTTGTTTTTCCGGGGGGAAATCTATCTGCTGGTGCCCCGCTACCATCCGGTGTCCGCCTCCGGAGGGGGGGAGCTGGAGGATCTGCCGATTATCCGGCCGGAGGAGCTGCGGGAGCTGGAGGGCATGTCCTTCGCCTACACTTCGGATGAGACCATCATGGGAAAGGAAATTTCCCGGGCGCTGGGAAAGCAGGACTTCCACCCAGTTTCCCAGTTTCGCTCCCGCAACGCCCAGATGGTAAATTCCCTGCTACAGACCGGCTACTACGCGGGCTTCAGCTATTATCTAGAGAATGTGCCGGAACTGGTGTACTTTCACATGCCGGAACCCATCTATATGTATACCGCCGCTGTGTTCCCCAGGGGCAAAACACCGGGGGCGGCGGAGCGATGGATCTGTGCCCGGCACGCAGAGGTCCAGCGCCAGGTCAAGGGGTATGAGGAAGTGTTGAATGGGATGGCCCGGCGCATTCTGGAGGCAAGTGGGAAACTTCCTTCGGGGGGCGCTGCATGCGGTAAAAAGGATGAACAGAGGAAAGGAGGGGAGGCGGTATGACTTCCGAATGGCTGCGGTATCTGATTGCGGTGGCAGATTGGGGCAGTATTTCCCGGGCCGCACGGGAGTGCAGCATCTCCCAGCCGGCCCTGACCCAGAGTATCCGGAAGGTGGAGGAGGAAGTGGGGCATACCCTGTTTTTCCGGAAGAACCATGGGGTGGAGCTGACGGACTGCGGGCGGATTTTCATCAACAATGCCCGGGCCATGCTGTTTGTGGAAAACCAGACGGAGATGGCCATGGAAGAGCTGAAGCGGAAGGGCACCCGGCAGCTGCGGCTGTTTCTGGAGGCGATGCTCCGGAACATGCTGTACCGCCGTTGGACCGGCCCTTTTCATGAGCGGATGCCGGAGGCAGAAATCCAGATCAGCACCGGTTCCAGCCGGGACGGGGAGGCGTACCTGCTCCAGGATCTGGCGGAGCTGGCCTTCTTTTACACCAACCATGAATTTCGGAAAGAACTGGAATATGAAATCCTGGATGAGGCCCAGCTGTACCTGGCCGTACCGGGAAAATCGGAGGCGGCCCGGTGGCTTCTGGAGCACCCGGGAGATTGGAAGGGACTGGAAAAGGAGACGTTTATCCTGTACAGCGGAGAGACGGAGATGCGGTTTTTCCAACAGCAAATTCTGGAGAAGTACCGGCTGTATCCCCGGAACATTCTGGAGGCGGACAAGATTACCACGGTGAAGCACCTGGTGGGCCTGGGGCATGGCGTCAGCTTCCTGCCGGACCCCATGCCCCGGGAGGAAGGGGAGGACTACCGGCTGTTCCCTCTGCCGGAGCCCTTTTTCTATCAGATTGTGCTGGCCTGCCGGAAGGGGAGGAAGCTGTCTGCCCCGGCAGTCTGCTTCCGAGATATGGTGCGGGAGGAGGCGCAGGGCCGGTAGGCCGCCGCATTACGGACCTCCGGCCAGCTCCTCCCGGCGGCCGGAGGCTGCCCCCTCCTCCGGAGGTACCAGCTTCCCCTGGCGCCGGGCCAGCTCCGCCAGCTCCCGGTTCCGCTGGTTGACCGGTCCAAATTCCGAAAGGCAGCAGACCACCTGCCGGCAGCGGCCCATCGCCTCCACCGCCTGCTGAAAAGCCGCCTCCCCCACTGGGAAGAAGGCCTTTTCCGTCACCACCTGGGCGGCCAGGGCCAGGGCCACCGGCGTATCCAGGTCGTTCTCCGGCAAAATTCCTGCGGCAAAGGGAATTCCGTTTCGCTGCAGCCGCCGGTACACGGGAATCCCGGAGCCGCTGCCGCCAATGACAAAGATCTGGGGTTCCCCCGGAGCCGGCTCCAGCTCCACGCAGCCAAACAGCTCGTTGTAGCTGCCCCGGGTGACCCCGTACAGCTGCCGGATATAGTCCCCGGAGAAGATTTCTTCCGGCGTGCCGTATTTCTGGATGCCATCGTGGTGGACGCAGAGGATGCTGTCGGACACCCGCTGGGCCAGATCCAGCTCGTGGAGGGACATGATCACAGCCACCTGCCGCTGCCGGACCAGGGTCTTGAGGATGGCCAGAAGCTCCAGCTTGTAGCGGATATCCAGGAAGGAAGTGGGCTCGTCCAGGACAATCACGTCCGGCTCCTGGCAGACGGCCCGGGCCAACAGCACCCGCTGCCGCTGGCCGTCGCTGATCTGGGCGAAAGGGGTGTCGTACAGGTCCATGGCGTGGACCATCTCCATGGACTCCCGCACCACCTGCCGATCCCGGTCCGAGAGGATCCCCAGCCGCCCGGTGTAGGGATAGCGGCCGGTGGAGACTACGTCCCCGCAGGTCATCCGCTCCGGATGCACCCGCTCTGTTATCAGCACGGAAAGCTTTTCCGCAATTTCCCGCTCCCCCATGGTGTCCATGGAGCGGCCGCCCAGGTAGACCTTGCCGCCCAGCAGACGCAGCTGCCGGATGAGGCTCTTGAGAATGGTGGACTTGCCGGCGCCGTTGGGGCCGATGAGGGTGAGAATCTCCCCCCGCTTTACGTGGATGGCAATGTCCTTCATCAGGGGTACGCCCCGGTAGCCCACGGCCATTCGGTCGGTATAGAGATAATATTCGTTCATGGCTTCCTCCTCACTGCAGGCCCTGGCTGCGGCGGCGCACCATAATGTAGATGACCACCGGCGCGCCGAAGATGGCGGTTACGGAACTGATGCTCAGCTCCGTGGGGGCAAAGACGGTCCGGGCGATCAGGTCGCAGAACAGGCAGAACACAGCCCCGCCCAGAAAGCATCCGGGGAGAATCAAAAGGGGCCGTGCCGTGCCGAACAGGCTTTTGACCAGGTGGGGCACCGCAATGCCCACAAAGGAGATGGGGCCGGCAAAGGCCGCCACACAGGCCGAGAGAATGCTGGAGAGCAAAATCAGGGCCACCCGGAAAGCCTTGATGTTGACGCCCATGTTCTGGGCGTACACCTCCCCCATCTGATAGGCACTGATAGGCTTGGACAGGCAGAAGGAGCCGGCCAGGGCCAGCCCCACCACCGGCAGCAGTACCTGCAGGTTGCTCCAGGAAATGCCGGAAAAACTGCCCATGGACCAGTTGTGCAGGTTGACAATGTTGGAATCGTCCGCGAAGGTCACCAGAAAATCGGTGATGGCGGAGCAGATATAGCCGATCATCACGCCGCTGACCACCAGCAGGGACATCTGCTTGACCCGGTGGGAGAGCAGCAGCACAAAGCCCATGGAAAGCATGGCCCCGGCGAAGGCGGCCAGGATCATGAGGCCGGAGCCCATAACCCGGCCGGCCTGGAGCATCTGGATCATCACCAGGGCCACCACCAGCTTGGAGCCGGAGGAAATTCCCAGCACAAAGGGGCCGGCAATGGGGTTGGCAAAAAAGGTCTGCAGCAGAAAGCCGGAGACGGACAGGGCGCCGCCCAGCACCAGGGCCGCGCAGATCCGGGGCATGCGGATGTTCCACACAATGGCGGCGTTCTCCTCTTCCCGGTGCAGCAGAATCCGCCCCACCTCCGAGAGGGAGAGGTCCAGGCTGCCGGCATTCAGGTTCCAGAACAGCAGCAGGAACAGCAAAACCGCCAAAACGCAGAAGGACAGCAGGTACCGCCGGTGTCTTTTCTTTTCCATCATCGTTTGTATTCCCATAATCCATAGCACTCCCAATTTTGCAATACCGGCCGGTTTCCCGGCCGGCCGCGTTTACTCCGGCCGTTTACTCCAGCCGGTGCAGATAGGTCAGATCCTGGGGATCCTCCTGGGTGAGCACCGCGTGGATGTCCCGGATCATATCCCCCAGCCCCAGGGTGGTCTGGAACAGGTTCTGCTCCGTACACCACACGTTCCCGTTTTGTACCGCCTTAAAATCCGCCAGCAGCTCGCTTTTGGAGAGCAGCTCCTCTATGGTGTACAGCTCCCCGTCGATGGTGCTGTTGTAGATCAGCACATCGGCGTCCTTGGCGCCGGCGTAGAAGGTCTCCATCTGGATGTTCATGGTGGAGAGGGCGTTGTCCTCCCCGGCCAGATCTGAAAACACATATTCCCCTCCGGCCATCTCAATCATTTTGGCCACGTAATCCCCGGATTTCCGCACGTTGACGGCTCCGGTGGAGTGGATATAGAAGAAGGCCACGGTTTTCCCGGTGCTGGGCTGGTCCAGCACACCGGACAGGCTGTCCAGGGTTTCCTGGTACAGGGCCTCCGCTTCCTCCTCCTTGTCCAGCAGCACTCCGTACAGCTTCAGCCACTCCATGCGGCCCAGGGGATTGCTCTCATAGCTGGAGCGCTCCACCAGCACCGGTACCCCCAGGGACTCCAGCTGCTCCTTAACCTCCGGATTGTGGTAGATCATGGTGGATTCCAAGGCCAGGTCACAGCCCTGGGCGTAAATCTGTTCATAGTCCGGGGCGCTGTAGCTGCCGGCGTAGAGAATATCCCCTGCCTCCATGGCTTCCCGGGCCTCGTCGATGTACCAGCCGGAGGCATCGGTGCCGGACAAGCGGATGGAATCCAGGGCATCCAGCCGGCAGAACAGGTCCATGGCCGAGGTGGCCACCAGGTAGATGGAATCCAGGGGCTGCTGCAGCACAGTGGTCCCTTCCGGCAGGCCTGTGGGTACGGCGGCCCCCTCCGGCACCAGCAGGTAGGTGTTGCCGTCCGCAATGGAAATCCAGGCGTAGCCCCCGTCGTAATAGTCCACGGAAAACTGGTCGGCGTAGAGCAGCTCCAGGCTGTGGGTGGGGGAGGAGGAGCCGGTTGCCTCCCCGGCGGCATCCGGCTCTGTGATGGAGGAACCTGCCGTCCCCGCCGCGGAGCTAGCGGCGGCCGTTCCTTCGCCGGCCGCTCCGGTGGAGCTGCCGCCCCCCGGGCTGCAGGCGGAAAGGATCAGGCAGAGGCAGAGGAGAACCGGCAGGAGGCGGCCGGGCCGCCCCCTACGCATCTTCCCCCGCCGGCACCAGGGAGGCCGAGTCAAACAGCAGGGTGTAGGAAACCTCATGGGGGACACTCATGGCAATGGTGTCTGCCACCACCGGCATTTTCCAGTCAAAGCAGGCAACCGGGATGGTAAAGGTGGAATGGTCCTCCACAATCTCCGCGTCATACCGCACATCCTCCACCAGCATGTAATCGTAATTGGAGCTGCTGAAGGCGATGGTGGCGGTCACCTGGCCATTTTCCACATGAAGGGTAGCCGGGGACTCCACCCCTGCCCGGCCGGAGCCGCCGCCCAGCTCCACGTCCACCCGGTACTCCCCGTCCGCCAAGCCCAGGCTTTCCGGGGTGGTCACCAGACCGTCCCCCAGGGCACTCAACGGCAGGGAGTCGGCCCGGAACAGCAGGGTGCGGTCATACCACAGTTCCTTGTTCCGGCTGAAGGCGGCGCAGGGGATACCGGCGTCCAGGGCCTCCACCGGCACGGTGAAGCTGTGGGAGCCATCGGCGTTTTCCGTGTAAGGGATGTAATCCTCCTGGGAAGCCGCCGCCGCTTCCTCCCCGGTGCCCATATATACATATAAGTAGCCGGTGCCGCTCATGGTCATAACGGCGGTCATCTGTCCCTGGCTGACGGTCAGTTCACAGGACACCACGTTGAACATGGAGGAGCTGGAGTCCACGGTGACGGAGTAGGTCCCGTCTCGGAGCTGATCCCCGGTGATGGGAACCATCCCCTCCTCCACCACCTCCTGGGCCTCCACGGTCTCCCCCTCTGAGGCCACACCGGAGGCTGCCCCGGAGTCCGTGCTTTCGGAAGCGCTTTCTCCGGAGGGCTCCTCCTGGGAGACACTTTCCTGGGCTGTGGTCTCCGCGGCGGTGGTTTCCCCGCTGCCGCCGCAGCCGGCGGCGGCCAGGGAAAGGGCGGCCAGGCAGGCCAGCCAGATTTTACGATGTTTGGTGCGAATCATCTTGTGAATCCCTCCTTACTGGTTCAGGGAATCCATGGCTGCCTGGGCGTGGGCCACAAACAGCTGCTGGATGGCATCCAGCTCTCCCAGGCCGTTGACCACGGTCTCCACCTGGTAGCCGGCATCCTCAAAGGCCAGCTTCCAGGAACCCTCCTCGTCTCCGGCCATATCGTTGTTGGCATGGTCGCCGGCCACAATCATCAGGGGGCGCAGCACCACCCGGGTATAATTCCCCTCTCCGACAGCAGCCAGCACATCGTCCAGGAACGGGGTGGCCTCCACAGTGCCGATGTAGTAATTGTCATATCCCTGCTCCGTCAGCATATTCTGCATGGTGGCGTAGACAGCGTTGGCCTCGTGCTCGGTGCCGTGGCCCATAAAGACAATGGCGGTTTCCCCATCGTCATACTCGGCGGTGGCTTCCACAATGGCGTCCAGCACTGTCTGGAAATCTTCCTCGCTGGTCAGCAGAGGCTCGCCCACCGCCACCTGCTCAAAGGAGTCGGAATATTCCGCCAGGGTGGTGGTCAGCTCCTCGTACTCAAGGCCGTTCATCAGGTGGGTGGGCTGCACCACCAGGGTCTTGACGCCATTGTCAATGGCCCGCTCCAGGGCCTCCGCCACGTTGTCAATGACCTCCCCGTCACGGGATTCCACATGGTCAATGATGATCTGGCTGGTGAAGGCACGCCGCACGGAGTAATCCGGGAAGGCGGCCTCCATGGCCTCCTCAATGGCGCCGATGGTCAGCCGGCGGCTGTCATTGTAGCTGGTGCCGAAGCTGACCACCAGCAGCTCCGTCTCCCCGATCTCGTCCTGATTCCGGGGGTTGTCCAGGCTGGCGTCCCCGGTGTCATAGTTCTCCTCCGGGTCCAGAGTCTCTGCTTCTGTGGCGGCCTCGGTGGTTTCCGCCTCCGTGGTGTCACCGGCTGCCTCCGTGGCGGCCTCAGAGGTATCCTCCGCAGCAGCCGTGGTGGTGTTCCCTCCACTGCCGCAGCCGGCCAGCAGGGCCGCCGTCAGGGCGGCAGTGGTAAACAGGGCGGTCAGACGTCTTTTTTTCATGGTTTTGTCCTCCTTGAAAATGGTTTCTCTGATGTATGTTCATTGGCACATCAGCCCGGTTACGGTACACCGGCCGCCTGCCCGCACGCTGTAAAGAAAGAAGAAAATGTGGAAGCTTCCCGGAAAACAAAAAATCCTTTTGTCCCACAGGAACAAAAGGATCGATGAATCCGCGATTGGCTGCGATCAAGTCCTCGTGATCGGGTGGCTGCCTGTACCAACACCCGGCAGGTTTCCTGGCTCACAGATCCTCGCTCCTGTCCGCCTTCCCAATGGGCATCAGTGGCATACTGGACAGAAACTCCCTGTTTACAGTGACGAGATCGCACAGGCCTTGCACCTGTTTCCCTTTTACCCTCCGCCGGGGAGCAAGTCCCCCGCTTCGGCACCGGATGTCAAATGATATAAAGTTTTTGCTTTGGAAATCAAAATCTAGTTGTAGTATACGCTGAAATTTTCAGGCTGTCAAGAGCGGAAAAAGCGGCGCTTGCCCGGGAAACCGTCTGAAATTGGACTAAAAAACGGCCTATCTTGCAAAAACAGCCTGTCTGTGC
>CAZSAF010000081.1:0-11082 GCA_964604605.1 uncultured Lachnospiraceae bacterium | reverse complement strand
GCGGCGCGGATTTTTCCATGGTCATCCACTGCTTTTCCTACCATGTGGAGATGGCCCGGGAATACCTGAACCTGGGATATTACCTGGGAATCGGCGGCGTGGTGACCTTCACCAACGGCCAGAAGCTGAAGGAAGTGGTCCAGTACATGCCCTTGGACCGGATCTTGCTGGAGACCGACTGCCCGTATCTGGCCCCGGTGCCTCACCGGAAGCACCATGAGCGGAACTGGTCCGGCTTCCTGCCCCTGGTGGTGGAGGAGATTGCCCGGCTCAAGGGTATCACCCCGGAAGAAGTGGAGCGGGTGACCTGGCAGAATGCCTGCCGGTTTTACCGTCTGCCGGAGGAGCCGGAAGGCGGGAAAGGGGGGACCCATGGAAAGACTCATTGACCCCAAGGCCACCATTGCCGTCATTCAGAAGCATCAGTTCCAGTTTCAGAAGCGGTTTGGCCAGAATTTCCTGGTGGATGCCCATGTGCTGGAGAAGATCATCCAGGCGTCAGGGGTGACCAGGGAGGACTTTGTGCTGGAGATTGGCCCCGGCATCGGCACCATGACCCAGGCCCTGGCGGACGCAGCCCGGCAGGTGGCGGCGGTGGAGATTGACAAGAACCTGATCCCCATTCTTCGGGAGACCCTGGCAGACTGGGACAATGTGGAAATCCTGGAGGGGGATATCCTGAAAATGGACGTGAAGGCCCTGGTGGACCGGTACAACGGAGGCCGGCCCATCAAGGTGGTGGCCAACCTGCCCTACTACATCACCACCCCCATCCTCATGGGCCTTTTTGAGAGCGGCGTGCCTCTGGACCGGGTGACGGTGATGGTCCAGAAGGAGGTGGCGGACCGGATGAAGGCGGGGCCCGGCACCAAGGATTACGGGGCCCTGTCCCTGGCGATGCAGTATTACGCGGAGCCCTACCTGGCGGCCAACGTGCCTCCCAACTGCTTTATGCCCCGGCCCTCGGTGGGGTCTGCGGTGATCTGCCTGACGGCTCACCGGGAAAAACCGGTGCAGGTGGCGGATGAGGGGCTGCTGTTCCGGTTGATCCGGGCCTCCTTCGGCCAGCGGCGAAAGACCCTGGCCAACAGCCTGAACAATGCCCCGGATCTGCCCTATACCAAGGAGCAGGTGCAGCAGGCGCTGGAGCAGATGGGCCTGCCGGTGGGGATCCGGGGGGAGGCCCTGACCCTGCAGCAGTTTGCCCGGCTGACCAATGGGCTGAGCAGCCTGGCCGGAAGCGGGCCGGAGCCGGCCATCGAAACCGGGGAGGAGCCGGCCGGAAGCGGCAGGAAGGAGCAGAGATGAGGAAGCGTGTTTGGCGGAAATGGCGGATGCTGGCTTTGGCGGCAGCTCTGGCCCTGGCCCTTGCCGGCTGCCGGGGAGAGGTGACGGCAGAGAGCCTCTATGAGGAGGCAGCCCAAACCTGGCGGAAGGCGGACCGGGTGGCCATGGATCTGGTGGTGGAAACCTCCATCAGCCAGAATGGCGGGAGCGTCCAGAACAATCTGGAGGGAACGCTGTATTACCTGGGAAAGGGCGGGGACAATCCCACTTTGTACCTGAGCGGGAATATGAACCTGGATCTGGGGAGCGGGAGTCCCATGGCGGTGCCGTTGAGCTACGTTTACTGGGAAGGCTGCCTGTACGCGGACCTTTCCGGCGTCCGGTACCGGCAGAACATGACGACGGAGCAGATGGAGGCCCAGGCCTACCAGGGGCTGGGGCTGTTTGACCGGCTGGAGGCGGAGGATTTCCGGAACCTGACCCTGCAGGAGGGGGAGGGCAGCCATACCATCTCCTTCGGCATTGGCGCGGAAAACGTGCGGACCGTGGCGGAAAGCCTGGCCCAGCTGCGGTCCTACCAGGAGGCCTACGGAGATGGGCTGACCATGAACTTTGCGGACGCAGAGGGGACCTTTGTGCTGAGTGAGGATGGGAGCCCCCAGAGCATGTCCGTGGAGATCTCGGCGGATCTTTCCGCAGAGGGCTTTGCCGCCTCCATCCGTTTCCAGATTACGGAGACGTACCGTGGGTTCAACGAAGCGGTGGAGGTGACCCTGCCGGATCTTTCCGGCTATGAGGACCTGGGGGACGGAGGAACCCAGGAAACGGAGGGGGAGACCTCCCCTTCGGAGTCCGGATCGCCAGAGGGAGAATCCTCCCCGGCGGAATCCGAAACCGCAGAGGGCGGATCCCAGACCGGTGAAGGCGCATGAAAACAGCTTGCCCCTCATACAATGCTTATAACAGTGTTGTATGGGGGCTTTTTATGATGGAGTATCGGAGAGTAATATCGTATTTGTACGAATATCGGGGAAAAGCACAGGGGCACAATGCCGGTTTTGTCCGTCTGGTGGTCCGGAACGGCCAGTGCCGGATCCGGATTTTCCTGAAGGGCGGTAGCGGGGGCAAAAAGTAGGACGGGCTGTCCTGTTCCGCTGCGGCAGTGAGCCGGAACGGGTGCCGCTGGGCACCATGCCGGTGCGGGTGTCCGGGGCGGAGGGGGGTTTTTGACCCAGTCTCAGAATGTGGCCGGCAGCGGCCTGCCCCTGGGGGAGTTTTGCGGCGTGGGCGTGTTCCCGGAGGGAAGCCCGGAACCGGCCACGTCGGAGGTGCCAGAGGAGAGTACGGAAGCGAATCCGGTGGAGGCGCCGGAGGAAATACCCGCGCCGCGGGAGCAGGCGGCTGCGGACATGGCAGCCCAGTCCCTGGAACTTTTGGGAGCCTGGACACCGGAGACCAATGTGACCTGGAACCAGCTGTGGAACACATACCCCAAGTATCAGCCCTTTGTGCCGAAGGATCCCTGGGAGGTGCTGCGGGTTTCCATCCAGGACATTGGGCGCCTGCCCAGGGAATACTGGCACCTGGGCAGCAATGAATTTCTGGTCAGCGGTTACTGCACCTACCGGCACCTTCTGCTGATCCGGGATGGGCAGGAGGAGCTGTATTACCTGGGAGTGCCGGGGGACAGCATGGCCCAGGACCGGCATGTGGCGGAAACCTTCGGATTCCGCCAGTACCGGCCAGCGGATCAGATCGGATATAAGCTGGAACGTCAGCTGGCCTCGGACTGCCGGATTGTGGGAACCCTCTCCCGGCCGGTCCATGCGGTGAATTTGGAGGAAACGGTGGAGGAGATCCAGCGGCGCTATCCGGAACACGTGATTGTGGCCATTGACGCCTCCATTGGACGGCCGGAGCAGGTGGGAACCATCTCCCTAGGCCGGGGCGGCATCCGTCCGGGGCTGGGGGTGCGGAAGCGGCTGGCCCGGGGCGGGGGATATTTTTATCACCGGCGTGGTGAGAAACGGCCGCTGCCGGGAACCCATGATGCTCCAGAGCATCCGCCTGGGCACGGTGATGGAGCTGGCGGACGCAATCTGCTCCGGCATAAAATCTGTCGAAAGTTTTTGGGAATTCCGGGACAGGAATTGCTAAATTTCTCGCCCGTCCTGTGCTACGATACCCCAGAGGATTCTGCGGGCCATCTCCGGCCCGCAGCTTTTCCAGAATTTCAATGATGGGGTGATGGTATGGCGGAGAAAGGAATGCTTTTACCAAAGAATATGCGGCAGATGGTGGACAAGCTCTCTCTGAAAAAAACGTATGAGGAGGCCTTTGCCCAGGGGGATAAGGTGCTGCTGCTCCATGACGACGATGACCAGGAAGCCTTTTATATGCTCTGGAAGGGCGGGCTGGACCGGATGAAGGGGTATTACATATATTACGAGCGCAACGAACCCATGCAGGCTTACATGGATGCAGAGCGAAAGCTGGAGCCGCCCCGGGAGGAAGGCCGGGAGGCGGTGGTGCAGCAGTTCCGGGCCCGTATGGAGGAGATGCGCCAAAACGGCGGGACCGACCGGCGGGATAAACGCCGGCCGTGGACGGTCCGGGAGAATACCCGGCAGACCGGAGCCCGGATCCTTACCGGGCTGTTTCCGCCCCGGAAGGAAGACGGGGAGGAGCCGGCAGGGCAGGGCCGGAAAAAGAGTGGGACGGAGGCTAAAAGCGCACAGGAGAAGAACACGGCGTGGGGAAAGAGCCCGGCGCCGGAGAGAAGCACTGCGCCAGAGGGGAAAAAGGCAGCTTCCGAGACTACCCGGGGCTTCCTGTCCGAGAGTGGCTGGAAGCAGGTCCGCCTGGCAGCGACCTGTGTGGCAGTGCTGTTGGTGGGCGTTACGTTTTTCAATTACCGGGAAAAACTGTTGGGGCTGGAAAGTACGGTCAGCGACCTGCTCTCCCTGGAGAACAGTACGGCAGCGGCAGGAGCCACGGTGGAGGAAACCGGAGAAAGCCTGGTGGCCGGATCCGTGGCGGCCCCCACCGAAACCGCAGCGCCGGAGACCATGGCACCCACCGAGGCAGCCGCACCCACGGAGACCGCATCTTCTGCTGAGACAGCGGCATCGGCGGAGACCCAGCCGCCGGAAGAGACGGTGGATGCCGTGGATCCCCAGTCAGTTCCGGTGGATTCCCGTTATCTGGTGACCGGCGGGGAAACCCTCAGTCAGATCTGCTGGCGGCTTTATGGCACCCTGGACCCCATGGAACGGTTCTGTGAACTCAACGGCATTACCGATCCCAACCGGATTCTCACCGGCCAGTAGCTGGTGCTGACGGAGTAAAAGGATGCTTCGCTCCGCACATTTTTGTTCAGCCTGTTACAGATATTGAAACACCTTCACGGAAGCGTAGCAGGAAAAATCACGGAAAACCGGCCTTCCTTTCTTTGGCATGGAACTTGCTCAAATATACGGTACAAGCAAATTACCGAACAAAGCAAGGAGGAAGATCCGCGTATGTCAATGATCAAACTGAAGGATGTGGAGCTGTATTACGAGGAGTACGGCAGCGGAGACCGCTACATTATCCAGGCGCAGCAGTTCGTCAGCAGCTATCTGAGCTATGTGAAGGATCTGTGTGAGAAGCAGGGCTTTCACGGCTATATTATCCGCATTCGGGGGTATGCTCCGTCTACCCTGATCACAGAGGACCTGGGGGATACCTGGTACGATGTGTGGGCACAGGATGTGTGCGATTTTGCCGATGCCATGGGCATTGACAAATTTTTCTACACCGGACATTCCCACGGAGCCGGCATTGGCTGGCATATCTGCAAGAACCATCCGGAGCGTCTGCTGGGCTTCTTTGCCAGCGGCTGCGGCCCTCACAAGAAAGACGGCCAGGAAACCGGCAGCGCCAGAATGCAGACCATTGAGGCGGCCAAGGATCGGGAAACCTGGATTCCCTTTGCGGAGAAAAAGGCGGCCAACGGAACCAAATCCCTGCTGGCCATTCTGGATGACCCGGAGGATGGGGAGGCAGCCCGGAAGGAGATTGAGCAGACCCGGGAGTTCTGGATCAATATGCCGGCCATCTCCGCTACCATGAACCCCAAAAAGCCGTTCCCCAAGTGCAAAACGGAGGAGGAGCTGATTGCGGAGCTGGAAAAAATCCATGTACCGCTTTTGATGTTGGGCGGAACCGCAGATACCATCAGCCCGCCGGATGTGATGATTCGTTCCCTGTGTGCGGTAAAAGGCTCCCGGCTGGTGCTTTTTGAAGGAGTGGACCACCAGGATCTCACTAAGAAATGCCGCAAGGAATATGTGGAAGAGATTATGGCGTTCTGCAGGACCAAGCATTTGATTTAAACAAAGAAACAGCCGCTTTTAAAAGGCAAAGCCCCGGTGCAGGAGCGTGCGCTTCCGGCATCGGGGCTTTGTCTGCTATTGTTTTTCCTGAAGCGCCTTTTTCGCCTTTTCCGCCACGGATTCCGCAAAGGCCAATGCTTCCTGCTCCGAAAGGCCGCGGTTCCGCATGGCTTGATAGAGCTGAAGTTTGGTCTCCGTAATGCCTTTTTGGATGCCTTCTTGCATCCCTTTTTGAATTCCTCTGTTTTCAACTCGGTCCAAGACCTTCGTCATAGTAGTTTCCTCCTTCTTTTCCGTCTGAAACACCCTTGCCGCCTCGGAAAAACGTTCATCATCGGTGAATACGGAAAGAAATTTCAACACAGCATACATGCCGGATGGTTCTCTGGTCGGGAATGTAATCCCCGTGTATCCGCTGTTGGCGGAAAAAGTCCGCCACAATGCGGAAGTCACTCTGAAATTGCTGGATTTGTTCCTCTGGGAGGAAGGCAATCCGAAAATACGAAAAATCCAGAAACAAATTGCACCATCTGTTTCTTACAGATATATTTCCTCCAGATCGTCCAGGCGCAGCAGCACCGGAGCGGCGCCGGAGACAAGCCCCACATCTATATCGATCCAGGTATCGGTGCGCAGGATTTTGCCGGCGTATTCTTTGCCGTAGAAGCGGGTGGGCGTATGCCCGAATATGGTGAGAAAATCGTGAAAATACACGTCCGGCCGCTGGGGCCGGGTCCAGAGCCATTCTTCCGGGGTGTACTGGGAGAGCTTTTTGTCTGGCCGGAAATCCCCCAGGCCGGCATGGCAGAGCAGGAAATCCCGCCCGCCTGCCTCCACGGTCTCGTATAAAGGGGCGCTCTGAAGGTATTCCAAGAGATGCCTGGATGGATTGCTTTTGAGCAACTTCTGCATGGCTTCCAGGGTCACTTCCCCGCTGTTTCTCAGGTAGAGCTGCAGGGCATTCCATTTTTCCGGGCTCAGCTGGGCAATGCTGTGTTCCGTAATCTCTTCAAATACAAAATCGCAAGCCAGCAGCATTGCCTCGTGGTTGCCCAGAATATACAGCCAGTCAGAGGGGCCAAAGCCAGCTTTTTTCAGCAGGGCCTGCAGCTCCTTCAGCGGCAGTCCGTGCAGATCCGAAGTCACATAAATCATAATCGCCAACTCCTTTCCCGAAGCGCATATTGCCGGTGTGGTAAACGTTGTTTTTATGATACCAGATTGCTTCGCACTGTGTGCTTCCGAAATCCTAGTGTCATAAGTATAGAATGGAAGCATGCGGACGGCAATTTGGAAAATGTTAAAACCGGAATCAAGAAAGGCTGTCAGGCATATTCCCGGCCGATCCTTTACAAAAACTTTATCCACTTCCCCCCAGAGTATGGTATAATGTCCGTGATGCGGACATGATACCAGCGCCGCAGCTGCGAAACAATGTTCACTTTTATGGCAGGCAGGAATGCATATAAATGAGTAAGGATCAGGATTTTTCCCGGGAAAACAGAAAGAAGGAGCTGCGCAGCCGGGTGGTTACGGAACCGCCGGAGCCCTCGGAGCAGGAGCTGGAGGAGATGCAGGCGGAGGTCCGGCGCTACCGGCTGCGGCGGCTTTGTATTGGAGCGGCAGTGCTGGGCTGTGCCCTGCTGGCGTTCCTTTTGTGGAATTTTTTCACCAGCCGCATCCACTATGAGACGGCTGAGGTGGTGTGGGAGAAGGAGGCAGCAGGGGAGAGCGTTTCCCAGTACGTGGATTTTGGGGACGGCGTGCTCCAATATGGCACGGACGGCATGTCCTATCTGGACAGCTCCGGGGAAACCGTCTGGAATTACGGCTATTCCATGCGGAACCCTTCGGTGGCGGTGAACGGGGACTATGGGGCTGTGGCGGACCTGCGGTCCCAGACCGCCTACATTTTCTCCCTGGAGGGGGTGCAGGGAACGGTGCAGACCAACCTCTCCATTTTGAACCTGACCGTGTCCGCCCACGGCGTGCTGGCCCTGGTGTTGGATGACACGGATGCCAACTACATTGATTTCTATGACCGGACCGGGATTAAGCTGGACATCAGCGTGCGGACCGCCCTGGCCGGGGAGGGGTATCCTCTGGATCTTTCCCTGTCCCCCACCGGCACCGGACTGGCCGTGTCCATTGTCTACATGGACCAGGGAAGCCTCCAGAGCCGGGTGGCCTTCTACAATTTTGACGTGGGCAAGAATGAGGCGGACCGGGTGGTGGGGTATTTCCGTTACGGGGAAAGCCTGTTCCCGGAGGTCCGGTATCTGACGGATGACCTGGTTTGTGCCTTTGGAGACAGCCAGGCGGTCCTCTACTCTCTGGAGGATCCAGCCCAGCCGGAGCAGATTGCGGAGATTGCCTGCACGGGGGAGGTGCAGAGCATTCTGACTACGGAGAACGCCATTGGCATTGTGGAGGCAGAGGGGGGCAGCTATCGGGTGCACCTGTACAATACCTCCGGGGAGGAGACCATGAGTGCGGAAATCCCCTTCCTCTATTCCTACGGAGAGTTTTCCGGCGATTACCTGGTGTTTTACAATGAGACCGAATGCCTGGTGCTGGACTGGAGCGGACAGGAAAAATTCCACGGCAGCCTGGAGGGCACTACCCGGAAAATCTATTTTCTGAGCCGCAGTCGGTTCCTGCAGTTCAGCAACCAGGGGCAAAAGGAGATCCGATTGAAATGAAATTAAAGACAAAACTGGCCTTTTCCTTTCTGAGCATCGTGCTGGCCCCCATTGTCCTGATCGGCATTTCCGTGACGGTGATGGAGCATTTCCAGCTGCGGGCGCTGCGGGAGATTTACGGGATTGAGGATACAGAGGGGCTGTTTTCCTACAACTCCCTGCAGCTGTTTAACGCGCTGACCCAATCCATGCGGGAGGAGGTGGAGGAAATCCTGGGTGAGGATACCTCCACCCTGGAGGACCCCGCGTATCTGGAAAACCTGAATCAGCGGCTGCGGTCCAAAAATTCCTATCTGATTGTGCGCAAGCAGGATGAGTACCTGTTTACCGGCAGTGAGGAGGGGGCGGCTCTCTACAGCCGCCTGCCGGGATATGGCTGCGGTGTCAGCGCCTCCAACCAGGAAGGGCTTTACCTGGGCGGGGAGGATCAAAGCCTGGTGAGCCAGCAGGATTTTCTCTTCCCGGACGGCAGCGAGGGCAGCCTGTTCATTGTAACCAATGTGGAGCTGGCCCTTCCCCAGCTGAGCAGTCTGGTCACGGATATGGTATATCTGATCGTAATTGTGCTGATCCTCACGGCCCTGCTGCTGACTATATGGCTGTACGGGTCCATCCTGCGGCCCCTGGGCACCTTGAAGAAGGCCACCCGGGAGATCAAAAACGGGAACCTGGACTTTTCCATAGACGTCAGCGGCAAGGATGAGATCAGCGAGCTGTGCATGGATTTTGAGGAGATGCGCCTGCGGCTGAAGGAAAACTCCGAGGAGAAGATGCAGTACGACAGCGACAATAAGGTGCTGATCAGCAACATCTCCCACGACTTGAAGACCCCCATCACCGCCATCAAGGGCTATGTGGAGGGCATTCTGGACGGGGTGGCCTCCTCACCGGAGAAGCTGGATAAATATGTGAGAACCATCTATAATAAGGCTAACGACATGGATAAGCTCATTGACGAGCTGACCCTGTATTCCAAGATTGACACCAACCGGATCCCCTACAATTTCACCAAGATCAAGGTCAACGACTATTTCAGCGACTGTGTCGAGGAGCTGGGGGTGGAGCTGGAGGCCCGGGGCATTGAGCTGACCTATTACAACTATCTCACCGAGGATGTGACGGTGATTGGGGATACGGAGCAGCTGAAGCGGGTGATCAACAACATCATCAGCAACTCGGTGAAATATATGGACAAGAAAAAGGGGATTATCAATCTCCGGATCCGGGATGCCGGGGACTTTGTCCAGATTGAGATTGAGGACAACGGCCGGGGGATTTCGGTGAAGGACCTGCCCTATATCTTTGACCGGTTCTACCGGGCGGACGCCTCCCGGAATTCGTCCACCGGCGGCAGCGGCATTGGCCTGTCCATTGTCAAAAAGATCATAGAGGATCACGGAGGCCGGATTTGGGCCACCAGCAAGGAAAATACCGGGACAATCATGCACTTTGTCCTGAGAAAATACCAGGAGGTACCTGTACAATGAGTAAAATTCTGATTGTAGAAGATGAAGAGAGCATTGCCGAGCTGGAGAAGGATTACCTGGAGCTCTCCGGATTTGAGGTGGAGATTGAGAACAACGGGGCCACCGGGCTGACCCGGGCGCTGAAGGAGGATTTTGACCTGTTTATTCTGGATCTGATGCTGCCGGGCATGGATGGCTTTGAGATCTGCAAGAAAATCCGCCAGGAGAAGAACACCCCCATTCTTATGGTCTCGGCCAAGAAGGATGACATTGACAAGATCCGGGGCCTGGGCCTGGGGGCGGACGATTATATCACCAAGCCCTTCAGCCCCAGCGAGCTGGTGGCCCGGGTCAAGGCCCATCTCTCCCGGTATGACCGGCTCATTGGCAGCAATGTCCACAAAAACGAGATCATTGAGATTCGGGGCCTGAAGATTGACAAAACCGCCCGCCGGGTCTGGGTCAACGGGGAGGAAAAGCAGTTTACCACCAAGGAGTTTGACCTGCTCACCTTCCTGGCGGAGAACCCCAACCGGGTGTTCACCAAGGAGGAGCTGTTCCGGAATATCTGGGACATGGAGTCCATTGGCGATATTGCCACGGTGACCGTGCACATCAAGAAGATCCGGGAGAAGATTGAGTATGACACCTCCAAGCCCCAGTACATTGAAACCATCTGGGGGGTAGGCTACCGGTTCAAAATGTGAGCCGCTTTTCGCATTATGTGCGAAAGACAAGGGAAAACGGCCTTTTTTGGCGGTTTCCAGGGTTGAATTCCCGCCGCTTCTGTGCTATGATTAGCGGCAGATTTGTAAAGGAGAAAACGGATGGCAAAGGAAAAGAAATTGGTTGAAGCAATCACTCCCATGGGGGAGGATTTCGCCCAATGGTACACCGATGTGGTGAAGAAAGCGGAGCTGGTGGAGTACTCCAGCGTCCGGGGCTGCATGATTCTGCGGCCCAACGGATACGCAATCTGGGAAAATATCATGCACAAGCTGGACGCCCGGTTTAAGGCAGTGGGGGTGGAGAATGTGTCCCTGCCGCTGCTGATCCCGGAGAGCCTGCTGCAGAAGGAGAAGGATCACGTGGAAGGCTTTGCCCCGGAAGTGGCCTGGGTAATCTACGGCGGAAACGAGAAGCTGCCGGAGCGGCTCTGCATCCGCCCTACCTCGGAGACGCTGTTCTGTGATCTCTATAAAAATATTGTACAGTCCCACCGGGATCTGCCCAAGCTGTACAACCAGTGGT
>CAZSAF010000080.1:8762-11141 GCA_964604605.1 uncultured Lachnospiraceae bacterium | reverse complement strand
GACTTCCGTATAAAATCCTACTTGCAGGTAATTCCTGCCAAAGCGTGACAGGTCAATATAGACCTCCGCCAGCTCCAGGTCCGGCTCCCGGCCCACATATTCCCGGATGATCTTCAGCTGGTTTTCAATGCTCTCACTGACCCGATTCTCCCCGTCCTCCCGGGACAGCCGGCAGTACGCCGCCATACGGTACATCCATCCGCCCCCTTTCCAGCAGCTCCTCCAGGCACTGTCGAAGGCTCCCGCCCTCCCCAAATACCACCTGGATCCGGCGGCCCTGGCAGGCATATTCCCGGATCCGGAGCGACTCTTCCGGCCGCGCTTTCCGCTTGTTTCCGTCTGTTTTCATGGCTTCCTCCGGTTTGCTCTCTCTACCAGTTTATGCCGCTACCGCCAGGCAGGATACGCAAACTTTCGTTTCCGCTTTGACATTCTCATATTTCTCCTGTATAATTATTATGGAATTTTGTTTGCCATTGGAAGGAGGCTGTATTTGAGCAAAAGTAACACGCAATCGGAAGATTTCAAAAGTCACAAGCAAAAACTGAAGCAGGGGCTGCAGGAAAAGCTGCGGGAATCCCTGGCAGCCGTCATCCCCATTATGATCATTGTGCTGCTGCTCTGCTTCTCCATTGCCCCTGTCTCCCCCAGCATTCTGCTGGAACTGCTGCTGGGCGCCGTCCTGCTGGTCATCGGCATGATGTTTTTTACCCTGGGAGCGGAGATGGCCATGACGCCCATGGGCGAACGGGTGGGAAGTAGCATGACCAAATCCAAAAAGCTGTGGGTGATGGTGGTCCTGGGATTCATCCTGGGCTTTCTGATTACCATCTCGGAGCCGGATCTGCAGGTGCTGGCCGGCCAGGTTCCCTCGGTGCCCAACATGGCACTGGTGCTGGCCGTTGCCGTAGGCGTCGGCATTTTCCTGGTAGTGGCGCTGCTGCGGATTCTCTTTGGAATCCCCCTGCCCCCGCTGCTGGTTTTCTTCTATATTATTGTATTTGCGCTGGCGTTTCTGACCCCCAAGTCCTTTTTGGCTGTAGCCTTTGACTCCGGCGGCGTGACCACCGGCCCCATGACCGTACCGTTTATTATGGCATTGGGTGTCGGTATCTCCTCCATACGAAGCGATAAACACGCGGCGAATGACAGCTTTGGTCTGGTGGCCCTGTGCTCCATCGGCCCTATTCTGGCCGTGTTGATTTTGGGCCTGGTCTTCCACACCGACGGCGGGGCCTACACGGCGGAAGCCATCACGGAGGTAGGCAATTCGGTGGAGCTGGGGCAACTGTTCCTCCACGCCCTGCCGGAATACATGGGGGAGATTGCCATTTCCCTGCTCCCCATTATCGTGTTCTTTGGCATTTGCCAGGTGGTGTCCCTGAAGCTGAACCGGAATACCATCATCCGCATTACCATTGGTATGGTCTACACCTATGTGGGGCTGGTGCTCTTTCTCACCGGCGTCAACGTGGGCTTCATGCCCGCCGGCAATTACCTGGGCCAGACCATTGCCGCCCTGCCCTACCGCTGGATCATCATTCCCATCGGCATGATCATCGGCTTCTTTATTGTGGCGGCTGAGCCGGCGGTCTACGTGCTGACCAAGCAGGTGGAGGAGCTGACGGACGGTTCTATTCCCGGATCCGCCATGAAGCTTTGCCTCTCCATCTCGGTGGCGGTCTCCGTGGGCCTGGCCATGTTCCGGGTACTCACCGGTGTTTCCATCTTCTATCTGGTGGTTCCGGGATACGCCATTGCCATTTTGCTGTCCTTCTTCACACCGAAGATCTTCACCGCCATCGCTTTTGACTCCGGCGGTGTGGCCTCCGGCCCCATGGCCACCACCTTCCTGCTGCCCTTTGCCATTGGCGCCTGCACCGCCCTGGGAGGGAACGTGGTCACCGACGCCTTCGGCGTAGTGGCCATGGTTGCCATGACTCCCCTGATCACCATTCAGGTGCTGGGGTTGGTTTACCGGCTCCAGGGCAAGACCGGTCCTGCTCCGGCGGAAGCGGTTCCTGCATCCGAGCTGGATGCCCTGCCGGATGACTCCATTATTGAGCTGTAAGGAGGAGAAAATATATGAGCAGACTGTACATGATGCTGACCATCATCGACCGGAAACAGGTGGCCCGCTATTCCGAATTTTACCGTCGGCACCAGGTGGAGGTAAGCTTCATCTCCCTGGGCCGCGGCACAGCCTCCGGCGCCATGCTCAATTACCTGGGCCTGGAAGCCACGGAGAAGGCCATGATCCTCAGCGTGGTCACCGATTCCACCTGGGATCATATCCAAAAAGGGCTGCAGCGGGAGCTGCAGATTGACATTCCGGGAACCGGCATTGCCTTTACCATTCCCATGAGCAGCATAGCGGGC
>CAZSAF010000080.1:0-8752 GCA_964604605.1 uncultured Lachnospiraceae bacterium | reverse complement strand
CAAGCGAGTGCTCCGCTTCCTGACAGACAGCCAAAATTATGAAAAAGGAGATGAGACCACATTGAAAGAGACCAAACATCAGGTTTTGATCGTAATTGCCAACCAGGGTTACAGCGAGATGGTCATGGACGCTGCCCGGGGGGCCGGAGCCCGCGGTGGCACGCTTCTTCATGCCAAGGGCGTGGGGATGCAGGGGGCAGAGCGCTTTCTGGGTGTCTCCCTGGCTGCGGAGAAGGAGCTGATTCTCATTGTCACCCGCACGGAGCAAAAGAACGACATTATGAGCGCCATCATGAAGGAAGCAGGCATGGAATCCAAGGCCAAATCCATTGTCTTCTCCCTTCCGGTGACCAGCACTGCCGGCCTGCGGCTCATTGAGGAGGAGTTTACGCCGGAGGAGTAGAGAGAAAAGAACCGCACCGGGCAGAGCCATTTGCCCGGTTTTTTGCGCGATGCGGATAAGCGTAATCGGATGGTAATTCCCTGTGGGCACGGCTCATGGGAGCCGTAGGTATTGCCAAAGCTCAGGTTCAGCGCCAGGGGCTGGTTCCGGCTGCGGGCTGCCCGCACCGCATAGTCCACCGCCTGCATCAGTTCCGTGGTCCGGGGGAAGCCATCCGGCTCCGGCGTCCCCAGCTTCACCACCAGAATATCCGCCTCCGGGGCCACGCCCCGGTACTGGCCCCCGGAGGCCCGGCCGTTCCCGGCGGCAATGCCAAAACGCCGGTGCCATGGCCGGACACATCCCGGCTGGCAGACGCCGGAGGCCGATCCTCCCTGCCCAGGCCGCCTGCGGCCTGGGGGCTTCCCGTGGCGCCTGGGAGGCCGCCCTCCCGCTTTGCGGCCAGCGCCGCGTCCAACTCCCGGCCGGTGAATTCGGTTCCGTAGGTGTACCCCTCCGGCGGAGGGCCCTCCAGGGTCTGATCCCACAGGAGCACAATCCGGGAGCGGCCGTCCGCTGTCTGAAAATCCGGATGCCGCCAGTCGGCCCCGGAATCCACCACCGCCACCAGCACCCCCTGTCCCGTAAGGCTCCGCGGCGCCTCCTGCACCGGCTGCACACAGGAGACACTGCGGGCCTGGTTCAGGGAGAAAAACAGCCGCTTAGGCATTTCCATATACTCCACCTCCGGCAGTGCCGCAAAGACATGGAGCCGGGATTCCGACAGCGTCACAATGGCGTAGCCGCCGGTCAGCTCCGCAATGCGGATCTCCGGGCTCTCATAGGCCTTCAGATCCCCGGAATAGCGGACAATCACCTGCCAGCGGCGGGTCTCCGGCTGGTACCCCACATCCAGATCCAGCGATTTCCTCCGCCCCTCCTCACTGGCGTCCAGGGCCAGATTCAGCAGATTTTCCATTTTCTGATTCTGCATTTGTACACTCCTTGCTCAATTCTTTCCGATTCCTTATATTATATGGCTGGAAATCTGGAATTCCACCGCCCGGAGCAGCTCTCAGGCCGAACGGGGGCCGTTTTCTGCCATTTCCGACGCCTCCCGGTTTTCTGCTCCCATAACCGGAAGAAGCAGGTGGAATACGCTGCCCTGGCCCAACCTACTCTCCGCGTACAGCATTCCCCTGTGAGCATGAATAATCTGCTGGGCCAGGGAAAGCCCCAGGCCGGTTCCCTGGCCGGCAGGCTTGGTGGTGAAAAACGGATCAAAAATCTGTTCCAGGGTATCGCTGCTCATGCCGTAGCCGGTATCCGCCAGATCCAACTGGACATAGGTGTCCCCGGCAGCTCCCTCCGGGACCACACAGGCCTTCTCCAGTTCCTGCCTGGCACGCAGCCGTCCGGTTACCGTTAAAGTTCCCTCCTGCCCGGCCATGGCCTGGAACGCATTGACACAAATGTTCAGAATCACCTGCTGCAGCTGGGTCTCATTTCCCAGGATCCGAGCATCCCCCAAATCCAAAGAACACTGCACCTGCACATAGGAGGGGCATACCGACCGGACCATTTTCAGGATCCGGCCAAACATGCTTCCCGCAGGCAGCGGCTGGTATTCCGCCTCCACATTCTTCCGGCTCAGGGAGGAAAGCTGTTGGATCATCTCTTTGCAGCGAACGGCGGCATCGGAAATCTCCCGCACGCTCTCATAGGCATCCGAATCCTCCGGCACCTCCAACTGAAGCAGATCCGCATGGCCCAGAATGGGTGTCAGCAGATTGTTGAATTCATGGGCGATTCCACCGGTCATGGTGCCGATGATCTGCAGCCGCTGCTGGTGGGCAATGACCTCCTCGCTGCGATGCAGCTGTTCCAGCAGCTCGTTAAGTTCCCGCAGGTAGGCAATCTCCTGGGCGCTGCGGCGGCGGTCCAGGAGCAGTTTGCCGGTGGAAAAGGACAGCACCAAGAGCAGCAAGGTAATGGATAACACCAGAATCCCCATGCGGCTCAGCTGTTGCCCGATGGGAATGTCAATGTCCGAATCATCAATGACCGTGCTCACTACCAGGAAATCCTCCCCCAGCTGGACCGGGGCCCAGGCAGAAACCTTTCGCACCCGGGGCATCTCCGGGTCCATCCACCAGTAGGAATCGTACTCCATGACACCGGAGCCCCCCTGGTTCTGCTCCGCAACCAGGCCCTCCAGGCTGGACAGGTCAATCCCCGGGTACAGTTCCCGGCGGCCCTGAATCACATGGATTCCCCATTGCTCCTGGTCCGGATGCATGAGGATGATTCCCTGGGAATTTTTTACCATGATATAGCCGTTGGTGCCCACCTGGATGCCGGAAATCAGGTCCTCATAGTAGTTTGCCAGGTCCACCAGCAGCCACAGCACCCGATCCTCCCCGCAGCTCTGGCCCATGGCCAGGCAGGGGCGCCCATCATCCAGAATCACCTGGCGGATGTAGCCTCCCTGGCCGTCTTCCTGCTCCCGCAGGACTTCCTGTATGCCTTCCTCCTGGTTTTGGTACAGGACCGCCCCCTCCCGGTTTGTCAGCCGCAGGTCAAAGACAAAGCCTCCATGCTCCAAGGCATAGAGGTCAAAGAGCAGTTCCACCACCTGCTGCTTTCCCTCTTGCTGAAAATACGCATAGGAACGGGCCAGGGTGGATAGCTCCGCCTGGACATCCTCAAAAAAAACATTCATGCTCCGGCACACTGCCCGGGTCGTCAGAAGCATCTGCTCCTTCTGATTCTCAATCACCGTATTCCGGTAATCCTGCCAGACGGTGGCACACAGGCCGGCCACTACGCCCAGAGCAACCACCATCAGCGCCAGGGTACCCGCCATAATCCGCTTTTTCCATCCGCCCTCATTGGTCTTGCCATTCATAGTCCTTCTCCCAGGTCACAATTGACACCTGTCTTTTTTCCTATTATAATCAACTTATCCCACCGGACACAAGGCTTTTCCGTTGTTTCTGGCAAAAATGGTGGGAATGGGGAGGGGAGGCACCATGGCAGACCGCGTCCTGATTGCGGACGATGACCCTGCAATTTGCAGACTGCTGGAAAAGGTCATGCACAGCAACGATTTGGAAACCGTCTCTGCCGGATCCGGGGCAGAGGCTTTGGCATATCTGGAAAAAGAAACCTTTGACGTGATCTTGCTGGACATCAATCTGGGGGATATGGAGGGCTTTGAGGTGCTTCGCCGCCTGCGGGAACGGGGCGTGCGCACCCCGGTGATGATTGTCAGCGGCCGCAGCGAGGATTTTGATTCCCTGTACGGTCTGTCCCAGGGGGCGGACGACTACGTGACCAAGCCCTTTCGCCCTCTGGTGCTGGGTGCCAAGGTTAAGGCCCTGATCCGCCGCAGCCGGGGAAACGTGGGGCCGGACACGCTGCTGCACTGTGGGGACTTTGCATACGACAGCGCTTCCATGCGCTTTTATCAGAATGGGAAGGAGCTGTCCCTGTCCGCCAAGGAAGGGGCGCTGCTGCTGATGATGCTCCGCCACCCCAACCAGGTGTTCACCAAGGAGATGATCTATGAACAGGTGTGGGGCACCTCGGTGGCTGTGGACGACAACACCATTATGGTATACATCAACCGCCTGCGCGGAAAGATTGAGGAGGACCGCCAAAAACCCCGGCACATTGTGACGGTGCGGGGACTGGGATACCGGTTTGTTCCTTAAATGCAGAACCTTAACAAATTGTAAGGTTTTTCATGTGGTGCTTTAAGATTTTTCTCCTATATTGTTATATAGATTTACTCTTGCAAGAATCCCGGGTTCCAAAAGGAGAAAGGAGAAAAATTATGTATCTTGCACTGCTCGGCTTCGGCATGATTGTGGTCTTCATGGCCCTGATCATGGCCAAGAAACTCAGCCCCTTCACCTCCCTGATCCTGATTCCAATTGTGTTCGGCCTGCTGGCCGGCTACGGTTGGGACACTTTCAGCTACGCCATGAGCGGCATCCAGGACGTGGCCAGTACCTTCGCCATGATGACCTTTGCCATCCTCTACTTTGGCATCATGCTCACGGCGGGGATGTTTGACCCCATGGTGGACAAAGTAATCTCCTGGTGCAAGGGAGATCCTCTGAAAGTCCTGGTGGGCACCTCGGTGCTGGCAGCCTTCGTCTCCCTGGACGGCGACGGTACCACCACCGTGATGATCTGCTGTACCGCCATGATCCCCATCTACGACCGGCTGAAGATTAAGAAAATCTACCTGGCCACCCTGATTATCCTGCAGAACTGCATTATGAACCTGATCCCCTGGGGCGGCCCCACGGCCCGGGTTATGTCCGTGATGCACCTGGATGCCGGTGTAATCCTGGCTCCCCTGGTCCCCGGCATGGTGCTGGGAAGCCTCTATTCCGTGGGAGTCGGCTATTACCTGGGCCGGAAAGAGCGGAAGCGCCTGGGCATTACCCAGGGTATGGCAAACATCGTCACCAAGGTGGAGGTTTCCGAGGAGGAGGCTGCCTGGAAACGGCCTAAGCTGATCCTTTTTAACCTGCTCCTCACCGCCGCCATTATTGTGGCCCTGGTCATGGGGCTGGCCTCCTCCGCCATCCTCTTTGGCGTGGGCACCGCCATTGCCCTGGTGGTCAACTATCCCCACCAGAAAACCCAGCGGGCGGTCATCAGCTCGGTGGCCCCGGACATGATCAACGTGGTCATGATGGTGCTGGGCGCCGGCGTGCTCATGGGCGTGCTCAACGGCCCCGAGGGCGCGGGCATGTCCAATGCCATTGCCGAGTTCCTGGTCTCCGTGATCCCGGAGTCCCTCAGCAACTACTTTGCCATTGTCATTGCTTTCATCAGCGCTCCCGGCACCTACCTGCTCAACAACGATGCCTTCTACTACGGGGTGCTGCCGCCCCTGGCCGCCACGGCCCAGGCCTACGGCTTCACCGACCTGCAGATTGGCTTTGCTTCCCTGATGGGCCAGGCGTTCCACTTCCTGAGCCCCCTGGTGCCCTTCATCTACCTGCTGATGGACAAGACGGAAATTACGCTGGCCCAGTACCAGGGATACATCTTTAAGTGGTGCATCGGCATTTTCGTTATCTTTATGGCTATGGGCCTGGTAACCGGCAGCCTGCCGATTTTGTAAAAGCCGGTCCCACCGGCCGGCCAACCGGTAAAAAAACTGCTTTCTGTCAACATTTGTGTTGCTCTCTTCCCTACCAATGAGGAAACGGCGCGGATACCAGGGATCCCATCCCGGTTTCCGCGCCGTAAATTTTATCCGTCCTCTCTGTCTCTTCTGCTTTCGCCCTGTGGGTCAGCCGATGCTTTACCCCGCCTGATAGGCTTCCTCCATAGCCTGGTTGCCCTGGATGTTCCCCAGCTGCCAGGCGCCGGCGCCATAGATCACGCCCTTTTCCCGGGCCCCCGGCAGACATTCCAGATACCCTCGCAGCCCATACACCGTCCGCTCCAGCTCCGCCTTTCCGGCAGCAGCGGTGACAATCAGATAAAAATCCTTGTTCTCCAGCCCCTCCTGCTGGACCCCTCCCAGGGTGCGGTCAATCATGGTTTTCATTTGGGCGCACATGGTGTAGAAATATACGGGTGTGGCCAGCACAATCACGTCCGCCTTCCGCATCTTTTCTATAATCGACGCCATATCGTCCTGCTTGACACAGTGCCCCAGCTTCTTGCAGGCATAGCAGGCGGAGCAGTAGTCAATTTTCTGTTCGGCAAGCCGGATTTTCTCCACCCGGTTGCCGGCCTCCTCCGCGTCCCGCAGGAACTGGTCACAGAGTGTGTCGGAATTTCCGCCTTTGCGCGGGCTGCTGGAAAGAATCAAAACCTGTTTGCTCATGGATATACCTCCTCTTTTTATACGGTAAAGCTATTATAGTTACCGGTGGTAACCACCGGTCAAGAGGTTTCTCCGGCAGATTCCATTGATTCTCCGCCTCGGATGTGCTATGCTTTAAAAGGCACAAAGCTGGAATGGAGATTTTTGTATGAACGTATGGGGACATTTTCAAACCATCACCCGCCACAAGCTGCTGGTGATGAAATACTGCTTTCAGGTGGGGCTCTACTGGCAGGGGCTGGTCCACGACCTGTCCAAGTACTCCCCCACAGAGTTCTGGCGGGGAGCCCGCTATTACCAGGGGGATCACAGCCCCAATGACCAGGAACGCCGGGAGCACGGCTTCTCTCTGGCCTGGATGCATCACAAGGGCCGGAACAAGCATCACTATGAATATTGGACCGATTATCAGCTGGGAGCGCCGGCGGGCACCATGGCAGGAGTCAAGATGCCTCTGCGCTATGTGGTGGAAATGTTCTGCGACCGGGTGGCCGCCGCCCAGATTTACAACGGTCCCCGCTACACCCGGGATATCCCGCTGAACTATTTCCTCAAGGGAAAAGAGCACATGAATATTCACCCGGAAACCCAGGCACTTCTGGAGAAGCTGCTGCGGATGCTGGCCCAGTACGGGCAGCGCCGGACCTTCCGGTTCATCCGCACCCGGCTGCTGCCACAAAGAACCTATTAAAAATCACTCGCCATAGTAGGCGTCAAACACAGCCTTGGCAATGGGGGCTGCGGTGGAGCCGCCGCTGCTGCCCTCTTCCACCACCACGCTGACCACAATCTCCGGATCCTCCACGTCCGCGTAGCCGATGAACCAGGCGTGGGGTTCCTTGCTGGCGGAAAACTCCGCGGAGCCGGTCTTGCCGGCCACCTGATAGCTGTCCCCCTCGGCCCGGGTGCCGGTGCCGTCGGTAACCACCGCCCGCATGTATCGCTGCAAGATGGAGGCCTCCTCCGCCGTCATTACCCGTTGGTACTCTGCATCTCCAAAATTCTGCACCACCGTACCGTCTGCCGTTTCCACCTGATCCAACACGTAGGGCTTCATCATCACCCCGTCATTGGCCACTGCCGCCGCAATCATGGCATTGTGCAGGGGGCTCACCGTGGTTTTGCCCTGGCCGATGGAGGTCTGGATCACATCCCACAGGGAGCTGCTGTCCTGGAGCACAAAACTGCTGGCGTTGTTCAGCAGGTCCGTGGGCAGGCTCTGGTTGAAGCCGAAATCCTCACACAGGTCGTACAGGCTGGAGAAATCCAACGTCTGGCCAATGGAGGCAAAGGCCCCGTTACAGGAGTTGGCAAAGGCCTCGATGAGGGTCTCATGGCCGTGGCTCACCTGGTGGGAACACTGGATGGAATACTCGCCCACCTCATAGACGCTGTCACAGTCAAAGGTGAAATCCTCGTAGGTATTGGGATTCTCCCGGATGTATTCCAAAAGCGTCAGGATCTTAAAGGTGGAGCCCGGCGGATACAGGCCCTGGGTGGCCCGGTTCACCAGGTTGGAATTGGTGTTTTCCTCATCCACCAACTCATCCCAGATTTCGTTGATCTCATTGGGGTCATAGTCCGGCTTGCTGACCATGGCCAGGATCTCGCCGGTCTTGGGATTTAGGGCCACCACCGCCCCGTTCCGGTCCCCCAGGGCGTTGTAGGCCGCCTCCTGCAGGTCCGACCGCAGGGTGGTCCGCACCGTATCCCCCAGGAGCTTTTCCTCCTGCAGTTCATAGAACACCTGCAGAATAAGGTTGGAGTGGGAGTTCAGCAGGTAGGAGCTGGCCAGGGACTCCACCCCCGTGTTGCCCCGGGTGGAGTAGCCCACCACATGGGCGTACATGGCCCCGTAGGGATAACGGCGGGTCTCGCTGCCGTCCTCGTTTACCACTGTCTCCGCCAGGGTTTTCCCGTCACTACTTAGGATGCTGCCCCGGATATACCGGTCGGAGAACAGCTGCTGCCGCCGACTGTTGTAAGGATTGTTCCGGTAGGTATCGCTCTCATGATAGGTAAAGAAGCCCAGATAGCCGATCATCCCCAGGAACAGGGCCAGGAACACGTAAGTCACCAGCATAATCTCCCGGTTAATCTTCTTCCGGCTCCGGTTCTCAGTCCTCAAAGTAGTCCTCTGGATCTTCTTCCTCCGGCGCTGTTGCCGCCTGTTCAATGGCTTCCACCTCCTTCTGTTTCATCAGATGTAGTCCCTGGATCACGCCGATGATCAGCATGGTGCTGACCACGGAGCTGCCCCCGTAGCTGATCAAGGGAAGGGTAATTCCCGTGGAGGGAATCATTTTGGTCACGCCGCCGATGTGCAGGAACACCTGCACACCCATGGTCACCGCCAGGCCAAAGCCCACGATCTTGTAAAAAATCTCATCCATCCAAGTGGAGACCCACAGCATCTGCAGCACAAATCCCAGATAGATCAGCACCAGGCAGATGCCAAAGATAATCCCCAGCTCCTCACAGATGGCGGAAAAGATAAAGTCGTCTTCCGC
>CAZSAF010000079.1:0-11230 GCA_964604605.1 uncultured Lachnospiraceae bacterium | reverse complement strand
TGTCTGGTGACCAGCGGCCCCGGGGCCACCAACCTGGTCACCGGCCTGGCCACCGCCAACTACGACAGCGTGCCCCTGGTCTGCTTTACCGGCCAGGTGGCCAAGCACCTGATTGGAAACGATGCGTTCCAGGAGGTGGACATTGTGGGCATCACCCGTAACATTACCAAGTACGGCGTGACGGTGCGGGAGCGGGAGGATTTGGGGCGGATCATCAAGGAGGCCTTCTACATTGCCCGCACCGGACGTCCCGGCCCGGTACTCATTGACCTGCCCAAGGATGTGATGGCGGAGCTGGGCAGCGCCGATTATCCCAAGACCGTAAACATCCGGGGCTATAAGCCCAACACCAGCGTCCACATGGGGCAGCTGAAGCGGGCCCTGAAAATGCTGAAGCAGGCCAAACGGCCGCTGTTTCTGGCCGGCGGCGGCGTGAACATTGCCCGGGCCAACCAGGTCTTTACCCAGGTGGTGGACAAGACCCAGGTGCCGGTGGTCACCACCATCATGGGCCGGGGGGCAGTGCCCACCAACCACCCGCTGTTCATTGGCAACCTGGGGATGCACGGGGCTTATGCCGCCAACATGGCGGTGCAGGAATGCGACCTGCTGTTTTCCATCGGCACCCGGTTCAACGACCGGATCACCGGCAAGCTCCACGCCTTTGCGCCCAAGGCCCAGATTGTCCATATAGACATTGACACCGCCTCCATCTCCCGGAATATCCATGTGCATGTGCCTATTGTGGCGGACGCCCTGGAGGCCATCACCAAGATGAACGAGTACGTGGAGCCCTGTGCCACGGAGAAATGGCGGAAGCAGATAGAGGCCTGGAAGGCGGAGCATCCGCTGACCATGAAGGAGCACGGAAAAATGGGCCCCATGGACATCATAAAGGAGATGAACCGGCAGTTTGACGATGCCATTATTGTGACGGACGTGGGCCAGCATCAGATGTTTGTGACCCAGTATACGGAGATTACGGAGAAGAAGCAGCTGGTCACCTCCGGCGGCCTGGGAACCATGGGGTATGGCTTCCCCGGAGCCATCGGCGCCAAGATTGGAAACCCGGACAAAACCGTCATTGCCATCTCCGGGGACGGCGGCATGCAGATGAATATCCAGGAATTTGCCACGGCGGTCCTGGAGGAGCTGCCCCTGATCCTCTGTGTGTTCAACAACGAATACCTGGGCATGGTGCGCCAGTGGCAGAAGCTGTTTTATGGAAAGCGCTACGGTATGACTAACCTGCGGGCCGGCGCCCTGTTCCGCCGCACCGGCGGCCAGGAGATGCCCCCGTATACGCCGGATTTTGTGAAGCTGGCGGAGAGCTACGGGGCCAAAGGGCTGCGGGTGACCAAGAAGGAGGAGATTGCCGTGGCCTTTGAGGAAGCCAGGAAAACGGAGAAGGTGCCCACGCTCATTGAGTTTATCATTGACCCGGAGGAGATGGTTTACCCCATGATCCGGCCCGGCGGAACCCTGGAAGATATGATTATGGACTGTTAAGGAGGAGAGAAGCCATGGACAACAGTATGAGAAAAAGATGGATTTCCCTGTATGTAGAGAACCAGGTGGGAGTACTCTCCAAGATCTCCGGCCTGTTTTCGGCCAAGTCCTACAACCTGGACAGCCTGACGGTGGGCACCACCGAGGATCCCACCATCTCCCGGATGACCATTGCCACGGTCAGCGACGACGAGACCTTTGAGCAGATCAAAAAGCAGCTGAACCGGATGATTGAGGTGATCAAGGTCATTGACTTTACGGACATTTTTGTTCGGATGAAGGAAATTCTGTATGTAAAGGTGCTGCACTGCAGCCCGGAGGACAAGACGGAGGTTTTCCAGATCGCGGAGACCTTCAAGGCCCGGGTCATCGACTACGGCCGGGACAGCATCCTGGTAGAGTTTGTCCAGACCGCCACCAAGAACGACGCGGTGGTAAAGCTGATGAAAGAGGTGTTCCAGACCATCGAGGTGGTCCGGGGCGGCAGCGTAGGGATTGAGTCCATCAGCATGATGGAGCGGTGAGGCAGAGAACATTCCCCCGGAGGGCGGCTCCGGGGGAATGTTGTTTTATGGAGGAAGATAACCGCAGCTATAAAACATAATAAAAACAATAAAAATGGATTAAAAACAATAAAAGTGGTTTGAAACGGATAAAAGTGTGGTATAAAAAATTTTCAATTCCAACAGGGAGTTTCTTTCTTTCGTCCTGACACATGGAAGGGGGAGCTCTTTTCTCCTACATGTACTATCTTTGTAAATATTCTAACATCCCATCTAAAAAATAACAAGGGGCAGAAAGAATGCTTGGAATCCCGGAACTTTTGTGTTATTCTGGACTTGTCAAGGACGGGAAGTGTGGCTAATGGGGAGAACAAACACACCCTTTGGAACACGTTTCATGGGAATCGGCCTGGCGTTTCTTCTGGCCCTTGCCGTCCCGCTGCCCGCTCAGGCCAACTCCGCCCAGGCCCAGTGGAGCGGCACAACGGCCACCGGCGCGATGATCACCGATGGCACCTGCCCGTTGGTGGTGGAGCAGGAACGGCTGGTGCTGGATATTCCGGAGTTTCCGCAGCAGTATTACGGGATCCGGGAAGCCTATCTGTCCTACGGCGGCAAGGTGACGGCGGAATACACCTTTTACAATCCGGCGGATTATACGGTAGAGGCAGTGCTGGTGTTCCCCTTCGGAACCGTTCCGGACTATGGGTTTGCGTGGGATCCGGAGACCGATGAGGCGGTGCTGGGGGCTGATACGGAGAAGTACGACATCACCGTGGACGGAGAGGTGGTGGAAAAAACACTGCGCCATACCCTGTTCTTGCCCGGTTCCCAGTTTGAGTGGGAGCGGGTTATGGCTCTCCTGCATGAAACCTACCTGGTGGACGATTTCTATTATCCGGAGATGCCGGTGACCCGGTACGTCTACGAGCCACAGCAGGTGGATACCGAAACCTTCGGCGCCGTCACCGCAGCCTTTGTGCTCTCCGAGGGTCCATCCCGGACCAAGGTGCTGGTGGAGAACCAGAGCGGCGGGCGGCTGCTGGATGAGGGGATGCAGTTTGCCTGTTGGGTGGAGGACGACCCCATTGTGGTCAATGTGATCGGGGAGCCGCTGGGCCATTTGCCTGGTCGGAGTTTTCCGGGAACCTGACCCGCTATCTGATGCGCTGGTATGAGTACCGCATTACCCTGGAGCCCGGCCAGCGGATGGTCAATACCGTAACCGCACCGCTGTACCCTTCCATCGATCTCCTCTATGAGCCGCCGGTTTACCAGTACACCTATCTGCTCTCCCCGGCGCAGAGCTGGGACCGCTTTGGAACCCTGGACGTGGAGATCCGCACCCCCGATTACCTGACCGAGAGCGGATTGGAGGGATTCACAAGCACCGACGGAGGGGTATACATGCCATTGGACCGGGCTGCCGGAGGGGGAGCTGACCTTTACCCTCTGTTCGGAACCGGAGCCGGATGCGCCGGGCCGCGGGACATCCGCCTGGCCGGTGTGGATGGGGGCGGGGACGCTGGTGCTGGCGGCAGTGGTGGTCATCTGCCTTGTGCGGAGAACAAGGCGGCAGCGATAGCCGGGGGCAATTTTAAAGCTTCCAATATCCGGATCTACCGATGAGGAAAACAGAAAACATACTTTTGACTGTACAAAAAAACAGGGGAGGAAACCAAATGGCCAAATATCAATGTTCCGTCTGCGGCTACATCTTTGAGGAGACCGCGGAAAAGAAGTTCTCCGATCTGACTGAATGTCCTGTGTGCGGGCAGCCGGTATCCAAATTTATGCCGCTGGACACGCCGGAGGAGCCGGAGAGAAAAGCCGGGCCGGAGGAGAACCCGCTGGCCTATCCGGCGGAATTCCGGAGACAAGACAAAGAGTGCCGGTATATGGAGGAGATCCACCAGATGGCCCTTACGGGAAAGCCGGTGATTGAGGCCATGGGCACCCGGATGCCCATGCCGGGCTGGGACGAGATCTTGATTCTGGGCGCCCAGCTGGATCCGGTGCCATTGCTGGAGGATGAGCCGGTGAACACCCGGACGGTCATCGGCAAGGGGGTGGCCAAGCCCATGGTGCTGGAGATGCCGGTGTACGTCTCCCACATGTCCTTTGGAGCCCTGTCTCGGGAGATGAAGGTAGCCCTGGCCAAGGGCAGCGCCCTGGCGGGGACAGCCATGTGCAGCGGGGAGGGCGGAATCCTTCCGGAGGAACAGGCGGCGGCGCATAAATACATTTTTGAGTATGTGCCCAACCGGTACAGCGTGACGCCGGAAAATCTGAAGGCGGCGGACGCCATTGAGATTAAGATCGGCCAGGGAACCAAGCCAGGGATGGGCGGCCACCTTCCCGGGGAGAAGGTGACGCCGGAGATCAGCGCGGTCCGGGGCAAGCCGGTGGGGAAGGACGTGATCAGCCCCTCCCGGTTTCCGGATATTCAGACCAAGGAGGAACTGCGGGATCTGGTGGATCAGCTGCGGATGGCTTCGGAGGGACGGCCCATTGGCGTCAAGCTTGCCGCCGGCCATGTGGAGCGGGATCTGGCCGTCTGCGTATTTGCCGGGGCGGATTTTGTGACCATAGACGGCCGGGGCGGCGCCACCGGGGCCAGCCCCCGGCTGGTGCGGGATTCCACCAGCCTCCCCACCATCTACGCCCTGCACCGGGCCAGAAAATACCTGGATTCGGTGGGGGCCTCCCTGGATCTGGTGATCACCGGCGGCCTGCGGGTGTCCTCGGATTTTGCCAAGGCCCTGGCCATGGGGGCGGATGCGGTGGCCATTGCCACGGCGGCATTGTTGGCGGCGGGCTGCCAGCAGTACCGGATCTGCGGCTCCGGCAAGTGCCCGGTGGGGGCGGCCACCCAGGATCCGGTATTACGGGCCCGACTTTCGGTGGAGGCGGCGGCCCAGCGCACCGCCAATTTTCTCCGGTGCACCCGGGAGGAGCTGGCCACCTTTGCCCGGATCACCGGCCACCGGGACGTTCATGACCTGAGCGTGGAGGACCTGTGCACCATCAGCCGGGAGGTTTCGGATTTTACGGACATCCCCCACGCCTGAGGCCAGGGAATGGAACCGGATGGTATGCAAATATACTTTCATACGCTATACTAGAAATGGACGGTCCCGGCGGGCCGTCCATTCCAGCGTGAAATAAGCAGACAGGAGGTGCTCTGTTGCGAAAATATCAAATGGGCGCGCTACTGCTGGTAGCCTGCCTGCTGTTGTCCGGGTGCGCCCGGAGCACTATGCCCGCAGCCAGCTCTCCGGGCCCCAGCAGCAGCTGTACGACCGGATGGCGGAGGCAGTGGTGGCCGGGGAGGCCTCTGTGACGGTGGAAGGGCTTACGGAAGAAGAGGTTGTGCAGGTGGGGGATGCCCTGCGGATCGACTGGCCGGAGCTGTTCTGGCTGTCCGGGGACAACCGCTGGAAAGTGCGAACCTTGAACGGGCAGTTGGTAGACATTGTCTATTACCTGGACTACACCCTGGACGGGACGGAGCGGGAGGCGGCGCTGGCCCGGGCCCAGGAAGCGGCGGCGGAATACCTGGAAGGGATTGGGGTGGACTGGACAGACTATGAGAAGGTGAAGGCGGTGTTTGACTGGGTGGTCCGGCGCACCGACTACCAGGCAGACCAGCGGGACCAGTTCCTGTACCAGGTGCTGGTAAACGGGGAGGGCGTCTGCGCCGGATATGCCCGCACGGTCCAGTACCTGTTGAACCGGCTGGGGATTTTCTGTACCTACGTCACCGGCACTGCCCGGGGCGGCAGCCACGCCTGGAATCTGGTGCGGCTGGACGGGGAATATTATTACCTGGACGCTACCTGGGGGGATCCGGTGTTTCTGGGCGGGGAATTCCCGGCGGATTTTGTGGATTACCGGTATTTCTGTGTGACCACGGAGGATCTGCAAGCGACCCATGAGCCGGATACCTGGCTGGAGCTGCCTGTCTGTACTGCCGAGGCCTGCAATTATTACGTGCGGGAGGGGCGGTTGCTGTCCTCCTACGATCCGGACTGGTGGGCGTCCTCCCTTTCCCAGTGCGCTGGGGAGGGGCGGACGGCGCTGCAGGTTCGGTTTATGGATGCGTCTGCGGAGGCAGAGACCAGGAGGCATCTTCTGGAAGAGGGAGAGGTGTATGACATGCTGGCGCAGGCAGCCGGGCAGGATCCTACGCTGGTGACGGATCAGATCCGCTACTGGGAGGATGAAAACGGGCTTTTTCTGTATCTGTTTCTGCTCCGCCGGTAGTGGGGGAGATGCGGGCAGAAATGGACGGGCCATGGAAAACGGAGGAAAATATGAAAGGTATCAGTGAAAAAGTGTATCGGGAGCTGGCGGCGCCCACCGAGGAGGACAGCCGCTCGGATCAGCAGCGGATTCTGGACGGCCTGAAGGAGGCCGGCTTCCCGGCGGCCTTTGCCCCAGCGGTGCTGCGGCGGCTGTACCCATTGTGTGAGCAGGCCGGGTGGAAGCTGACCGCCTCCCTGGCCTGGGACGGATCCGGCTGGCAGGTGGTGGAGCTGGAGGCCGGGGACACCCGGCAGCGCCATTACGGCCTGGCGGTGGATCTGGGGAGCACCACGGTGGTCACCCGTCTAATCCACTGCGGCACCGGCCAATGCCTGGGGGAGGTGAGCCGGTACAACGGGCAGATTGCCTACGGGACGGACATCCTCACCCGGATTTTTGCCTGCAAGGACCAGCCCCAGGTGCTGGAGCAGATTCGGCAGGCTACGGTGGACACCATCCGGGACAACCTGCGGGAGCTGGAGGAGAAAACCGGCGTGGCCGGCTCCGACTGTATTCAGATGACGGTGGCCGGAAACGCCACCATGATCCATTTTTTGCTGGGACTAGACGCCTTCTGCGTGTTTTCCACCCCCTATGCGGTGCATGTGGACCGGCCGGGCTTCTTGCCGGGGGCGCAGCTAGGAATCCCGGTGAAGGGCTATGTGTTCTGCTTCCCCTGCCGTTCCAACTATCTGGGCGGCGATATTGTCAGCGGCATGCTGGCGGTGGGCTTCTACCGCCGGGATGGGATCTGCGCCTTTTTTGACATTGGTACCAACGGGGAGCTGGTGGTGGGCAACCGGGACTTCCTCCTCTGCGGCGCCGGCGCCGCAGGCCCTGCCCTGGAGGGCGGTTCGGTGAAAACCGGTATGCGGGCGGTGGAGGGCGCCGTGGACCGGGTAGGGTGGCAAAACGGGGATCTGCAGGTGCACGTGCTGGGGGAGGGACCGGCCAGGGGAATCTGCGGCTCCGGCATTGTGGATCTGCTGGCGGTGCTGTTCCTCCACGGATGGATGGACCTGAAGGGCAGGCTGAACCCGGAAAAGAGCCCCCGGATACAGAAACAGGGGGATTCCTGGGCGGTGGAGTACGCACCGGGGCTGTTTTTTGATCAGGAAGATATAGAGGAATTTGTCAAGACCAAGGCGGCGGCCTACACCATGGTGGAGTATGTGCTCCGGGAGTCCGGCATCTCCCTGGAGGAGCTGGAAGCCTTCTATGTGGCAGGTGCCTTTGGAAAACACGTGGACAAAGAATCGGCCATCGCCATTGGCCTGTACCCGGATCTGGACCGGGACCGGCTGATCAGCGCCGGAAACGCCTCCCTGGAGGGGGCTTCCCAGCTGCTTTTGGACCGCTCCCTGCTGGAGGATTTGGACGGGATCCTGGAACGGATGATCTACATTCAGTTCGGGGCGGTGGAGGATTTTCTCCATATTATGATTTCGGCCCAGGCCATTCCCCACACAGACCTGGACCGGTTCCCTACGGTAAAGAAAAGACTGGAGGAGATCCGGGCGGAGGAAGCCGCCGGGGCCCCTTACTCTCCGGCTTTTAAGTAGTCCTTCAGGGCGGCAAAGGTCTCCGGGCTGATCACGTGCTCCATGCGGCAGGCATCCCGCACGGCGGTTTCCCCGGGGACCCCCAGGCTCTCCAGCCAGGCGGAGAGGAACTGGTGGCGCTCATAGATCATCTCCGCAATCTTCCTCCCGGATTCGGTGAGGGTAATGTACCCCTCCCGGGAGACGGAAATGTGCCCTTTCTCCCGCAGGTGCTTCATGGCTACACTGACGCTGGGCTTGGAGAAGCCCAGCTCCTCGGCAATATCCACGGAGCGGACTACCGGGTGCTCCTGGCTCAAAATCAGGATGGTTTCCAGGTAATTCTCAGCAGATTCATTGGTGTGCATAGGGCTCCTCCTTTACGGCTCAAACGAAATTTTCTCCATTATAGCATCCTCTTTTCCAAAACACAAATAAATGAGAAAAAAGAATCAATAAAGTTCTTGACTTCTAACGAAAGTTAGAATATACTAACGTTCGAAGAAGAGAGATATTGATAATCCTTTCAATAAACCAAACAGAAAGAAGATGAGATATGATGCCGTTGACAATGGCAAGACCGGGTGAATCCAATGTGATCAGCAGGATCGGGGGAAAGGAAGATGTAAAGCGTTTTCTGGAAAGCCTCGGTTTTGTGGTGGGCGGAAACGTGACGGTGGTCTCCGAGATCGGGGGCAATATCATCGTCAACGTGAAGGAGTCCAGAGTGGCCATTGGAAAGGATATGGCCAACAAAATTTTTGTTGCGTAGGAGGGAGTAAAACGAGATGAGGACATTGCGGGAGGTTCCATGTGGAACAACGGTGAAGGTGACGCGCCTGAATGGCTCCGGACCAGTGAAACGCCGGATCATGGACATGGGCATCACCAAGGGAGTCAGTATCTTTGTGCGCAAGGTGGCGCCGCTGGGGGATCCGGTGGAGGTTACCGTCCGGGGGTATGAGCTTTCCCTGCGGAAGGCGGATGCGGAAATGGTGGAAGTAGAGTGATTTTTTATCAAAGGTTAGCAAAAGCTAATAAAAGGTAGAGCTATCGAACTATTTGATTTATCGCCGTGAGGCAGGAAAGAGGTAGATTATGTCAATCAAAATTGCGTTAGCCGGTAACCCCAACAGCGGAAAAACCACGCTGTTTAACGCGCTGACCGGCTCCAACCAGTTTGTAGGCAACTGGCCGGGCGTAACGGTGGAAAAGAAGGAAGGAAAGCTGAAAGGGAACAAGGACGTGGTGATCATGGACCTGCCCGGCATCTATTCCCTCTCCCCCTACACCCTGGAGGAAGTGGTGGCCCGGAATTACCTGATCGGGGAGCGTCCGGACGCCATTCTGAACATTGTGGACGGGACCAACATTGAGCGGAACCTGTATCTGTCCACCCAGCTGATGGAGCTGGGGATCCCGGTGGTGATGGCCGTGAACATGATGGATGTGGTCAAGAAGAACGGGGATCAGATCCACATTGACAAGCTGAAGCAGAAGCTGGGCTGCGAGGTGGTGGAGATTTCCGCTCTCAAGGGCACCGGCGTGGAAGAGGCGGCCAAGCTGGCCGTGGAGGTGGCTAAGCGGAAAAAGGCGATGACCCCGGTACATACTTTTGCCCCGGAGGCGGAGAAGGTGCTGGACGCGGTGGAGCAGAAGCTCACCGGCCTGGTTCCGGAGGAACAGAAGCGCTTCTTTGCCATCAAGCTGCTGGAGAAGGATGACAAGATTGCCCAGCAGATGACCTCCGTACCGGATGTGTCCCAGGAGATCCAGCAGCTGGAGACGGCCATGGATGACGACACGGAGAGCATTATCACTAATGAGCGGTATGAATACATTGCCTCGGTGATCAGCCAGTGCTATACCAAGAACAAAAAGAGCCAGTTGACTGCCTCAGATAAGATTGACCGGGTGGTTACCAACCGCTGGCTGGCCCTGCCTATCTTTGCCGTGATCATGGTGATTGTGTATTACATTTCCGTGACTACCGTGGGATCGTGGGCTACGGACTGGGCCAACGATGGTGTGTTTGGAGACGGTTGGTACCTGTTTGGCATTGGCCGGGATGACTATGACACGGCCTCCGAGGAGTACGGCGTGGAGACTGCCAAGGTAGACGCTTACCTGACTGCCGCCGAGGAGGCGGGGCTGGACGTGGAAAGCTTCCAGGCCCTTCTGGAGGAAGAAGAACCGGATCAGACGGCCATAGAAGCCTGGGAGGCGGAAGCGGCTGCGGCGGGCATTACCGCTACGGCGGAGATGACCGATGAGGAAACCGGCGAGGTGACAGAGACCTACCTGGTGGATTCTGCGGAGTTTGCGGCGGCTGTGGCAGCGGCGGAGCCGGATCCGGCAGATTACGGCATCTGGGTGCCGGGCATCCCGGTGCTGATTGGCAATCTGCTGACGGCTTTAAACTGCGGACCGGTTCTGGAGGGCGTGATCTTGGACGGCATTGTGGCTGGTGTCGGCGCGGTGCTGGGATTTGTGCCCCAGATCCTGGTGCTGTTCATTTTCCTGGCCTTTCTGGAGTCCTGCGGTTATATGGCCCGGATTGCCTTCATTATGGACCGGGTGTTTCGGAAGTTCGGGCTTTCCGGTAAATCCTTTATTCCTATGCTCATTGGCAGCGGCTGCGGCGTGCCGGGAATTATGGCATCCCGTACCATTGAGAATGACCGGGATCGGAAGATGACCATTATGACCACCACTTTCATCCCCTGCGGGGCGAAGCTGCCGATTATCGCTCTGATTGCCGGCGCCCTGTTTGACGGAGCCTGGTGGGTGGCCCCCAGCGCCTACTTTGTGGGCATTGCGGCCATTGTGTGCTCCGGTATTATCCTGAAGAAAACCAAGATGTTTGCCGGCGACCCGGCTCCCTTCGTCATGGAGCTGCCGGCGTACCACTGGCCCACCGTGGGCAACGTGCTCCGGAGCATGTGGGAGCGGGGCTGGTCCTTCATCAAGAAGGCCGGTACCATCATCCTGCTGTCCACCATTGTGGTGTGGTTCACCTCCTACTTTGGCTGGGTGGACGGAACCTTCCGGATGCTGGAGGACACCGAGCTGGAGCACAGCATTCTGGCTGCCATTGGAAGCGCGGTGTGCTGGATCTTCTCCCCCCTGGGCTGGGGCGACTGGCGTTCGGCTGTGGCGGCGGTTACCGGCCTGGTGGCCAAGGAGAACGTGGTGGGTACCTTCGGAATCCTCTTTGGCTTCGCGGAAGTGGCGGAGGACGGCGTGGAGTACTGGGGAACCCTGGCCGGCAGCATGACGATGGTAGCTGCCTACTCCTTCTTGGTGTTTAACCTGCTGTGCGCTCCTTGCTTTGCGGCTATGGGCGCCATCAAGAGAGAGATGAACAGC
>CAZSAF010000078.1:0-11347 GCA_964604605.1 uncultured Lachnospiraceae bacterium | reverse complement strand
TGGAGATCTTCTTATCGGTAATCAGAATGCAGGGATCCTCCAGGACCGCCTCCATCTTCTCCATATCGGTGCACATATAAGCGGACAGGTAGCCGCGGTCAAACTGCATGCCTTCCACCAGATCCAGCTCGGTCTGCATGGTCTTGGACTCTTCAATGGTGATCACGCCGTTGCCGGAAACCTTCTCCATGGCCTCGGCAACCATCTCGCCTACCGAATCATCCCCGGCGGAGATCGCCGCTACACGGGCAATCTGCTCCTTGCCGCTGATGGGCTTGCTCATCTCCTTGATGGCCTCCACCGCGGTCTCGGTGGCCTTTTTCATACCCTTACGCAGGATAATGGGGTTGGCGCCGGCAGCCAGATTCTTCATGCCGCCGTTGACCATCGCCTGGGCCAGCACCGTAGCGGTGGTGGTTCCGTCTCCGGCCACATCGTTGGTCTTGGAGGCAACCTCCTTGATCAGCTGGGCGCCCATGTTCTCAAAGCCATCCTCCAGCTCAATCTCCTTGGCGATGGTCACACCATCGTTGGTGATCAGCGGGGATCCGAAGGACTTATCCAGCACTACGTTTCTTCCTTTCGGCCCCAAGGTAACCTGAACCGTGTTTGCCAGCTTATTTACACCTGCTTCCAGAGCAGCTCTTGCTTCCGCGCCGTATTTAATTTCCTTAGCCATAATTGATCAGCCTCCTTATTTCTCCACAATGGCGACAATGTCGCTCTGCTTTACCACAATATACTCTTCCTCGTCCAGCTTAACCTCGGTTCCCGCATATTTGGAATAGATCACCAGGTCACCGGGCTTCACTTCCATCTTTACTTCCTTGCCGTCTACCATTCCGCCGGGGCCAACCGCAACCACTTCTGCCTGCTGGGGTTTCTCCTTGGGAGCGCCGGTCAGGATAATACCGGACTTGGTGGTCTCCTCTGCCGCTACATGTTTTAACACAACCTTGTCGCCCAAAGGTAATAACTTCATGTTATCATTCCTCCTTGTTCTTACCGTTTCCTTTTTCTGTTAGCACTCATTTCCTTCGAGTGCTAATCACTGTGTATATATTATTCATTTACCATCGGAAATGCAACCCGGCCATTTCTCGTATTTTCCACCCATTTATATGTTTTCTTTTGTTTTCTTAATTTATCTCTGTTTTGCTTGTTTTTTTATTTTTCCTCCTTTTCAACCGGCGCATTTTGCATTACAATGTGATATATTCTTAGGAAAGGACGGAACTGCAATGAAAAAACTAGGAAAACTGATCTGTTTTGCCGCGGTGGTGTCCGCGGTGGCCGGGGGGATCGCCTACCTGATGAAAAAAGACCGGGAGAAAACCGTCCCGGAGACAGAGGAGGAGAACGGAGATTCCTTTGAGGAGGACCTGAAGGATCTCTTTGACGATTTCAAGGAAGATACCCAGGGGAAGGCCTGCTGTGCCAAAGAAACCCTCTCCGGCGACAGCAAAAAGGAAGAAGAATAAGTGCGCCGCCAGGCGCACCCAGCCAAAAGCCCCTGCGCCGCCGCAGGCCATCCGGCCCGGTTTGGCGCAGGGGCTTTCGTGTTTCCGGCAGACGTTCTGCCGGATCTGCCCGTAAGTCCTACCGGATCTGTCCGTTTCCGTAGATTTTGTATTTATAGGAGGTCAGCGCCGGCAGGCCCGCCGGTCCCCGGACATGAAGCTTTTGGGTAGAGATGCCGATCTCGGCCCCAAATCCAAACTCGCCGCCGTCCGTAAAGCGGGTGCTGGCGTTGACATACACTGCCGCCGCATCCACCTGATCCAGGAAGCGCTCCGCCGTCTCCCGGTTTTCTGTGACAATGCACTCGCTGTGGCCAGTCCCGTACCGGAGAATATGCCGCACCGCCTCCTGCCAGGAACACACCACTTTCACGGACATCTGATAGTCCAGGTACTCTCTTCCCCAGTCCTCCTCCGCCGCCGGCAAAATAGAAGGGTCCAGGGCGCAGGCCGCCGGATCTCCGTGGAGCGTCACCTGTTTTTTGTCCAACTCTGCTTTGATCTTGGCCAAAGCCGCCTCTGCCACATCCCGGTGGAGCAGCAGGCTCTCCGCCGCATTGCACACCGAGGGCCGGGATGTCTTGGCGTTGTACACAAGGGAGGCCGCCATATCCAGGTCTGCGTCCCGGTCCACATAGATATGGCAGTTGCCCACACCTGTCTGGATCACCGGCACCGTAGCGTTCTCCACCACGGTCCGGATCAGCCCCGCGCCGCCTCTGGGGATCAGCAGGTCCAGATACTGGTCCAGGTGCATCATCTCCTGGGCGCTGTGGCGGCTGGTATCCTGTACCAGCTGGATACAATCCCGCGGAACCCCCAGCTGATCCAGGACCGTCCGCATCCGCTCCACCAGCGCCGCGTTGGTGTGATACGCCTCCCGGCCACCCCGGAGGATCACCGCGTTGCCGGACCGAATGCACAGCGCCGCCGCGTCTGTGGTCACATTGGGGCGAGCCTCATAGATCACGCCTATGACTCCCAGAGGAACACTGACCTTCCGGATCAAAAGGCCGTTGGGCCTGCGAATCTCCTCCAATATCCGGCCCACCGGATCCGGCAGCATGGCAATGGAGCTCATTCCCTCCACCATGCCGGCAAGCCGCTCCGGTGTCAGCCGCAGCCGGTCCTGAAGCGCCGGACTCATGCCCGCTTCTATGCCGGCATCCAAATCCTTTTTATTGGCATCCAAAACCGGTGCCGGATGCGCCTCTAGCTCCCGGGCCAGTTTCTCCAGCACCTCTCTTTTTTCCACGTCCCCTGCCAAGGCCAAAAAGCGGGATGCCTCCCGTGCCCGCTTCCCTATCTGCTCCAGAGTCATAGGACATCGCTCCTTCCTCTTTTATTTTTCCCCACAAAAAGGGTGCCGATCTGCCGTCCATCCAGCAGCTTATACAGATCCTCCGGATCACTTCCGTTCAGGATCACCGTGTCAATTCCCGCTTCCGTAGCAATTTTCGCCGCGTCCAGCTTGGTGACCATGCCTCCGGTGCTGAACCTGGAACCGTGGCCACCGGCGATCCGGTACAGGTCCTCCGTGATCTCCTCCACCACTCCAATCAGGTTTGCGTCCGGATCTTCTGTGGGGTCATGGCTGTAGAGGCCGTCTGTATCGGTGAGAATCACCAGCGCGTCTGCCCGGATCAGCCGGGCCACAATAGCGGAGAGACTGTCGTTGTCTCCATATACGATCTCCTCTGTGGCAATGGAATCGTTCTCGTTGATCACTGGCAGGGCTCCAAAGCAAAAGAGATTTTCAAAGGTGGCAACCAGATTGGCCCGCCGTTCCTCATGTTCTACATCGCTTTTAGTAATCAAAATCTGTCCCACCGTATGGCTGTATTCGGAAAACATCTTATCGTAGAGAAACATCAGTTCGCATTGACCCACCGCCGCGGCTGCCTGGCGTCCCGGCATGTCCGCCGGTTTCTCCGGAAGCCCCAGCTTGCCCACGCCTACGCCGATGGCCCCAGAGGTGACCAGCGCAACCTGAATCCCGGAGTTGACAATATCGGAGAGCACGGTGGCCAGCTTCCGCATCCGACGCAGATTCAATTTGCCGGTCTCATAGGTCAGGGAGGAGGTTCCCACCTTCACCACCAGCCTTTTTACGTTGTGTAATACTGCCATTTTCTCATTCCTTTCTCCACGCCGCATTCAGCGCATTCATACCCTGCCGGATCCGCTCCGCCGTCAGGTTGGCGTAGCCCAGAATCACCGTGTGGCTCTCCCGCCGATCCGGGGCCAGGAAGTACTCGGAGAGGCCGTAAACCCGCACCCCCGCCGCGGCTGCCTGCTCCAGTAGCACTGCTTCCCGGCACCCCTCCCGGGATTCCAACAGTACATGGAGCCCGGCCATATCCCCCTGGATCCGGAACCGGTCCCGCAGAGGCTCCAGCGCCGCCAGCAGGCTGTCATGCTTGTTCCGGTACAGGCCCCGCATCCGGTTCAGATGCCGCTCAAAATATCCCTCTTCCAGGAAACGCCGGAGGATTTCCTGGTCCACCCGGGATACGGTGGAGGCATAGAAGCCGCAGTTTTCCCGGTACCGGGCCTCCAGCGCCTCCGGCAGCACCAGATAGCTGACCCGGATGGCCGGCGCCACCGACTTGGAAAAGGTCCCCAGGTAGATTACCTTGCCATTCCGGTCCGAACCATACAGAGCCGGAATGGGCCGTCCCCGGTACCGGAATTCACTGTCGTAATCGTCCTCAATCAGGTAGCGCCCTTCCTCCTCCGCCGCCCAGGCCAGCAGCTCCTGCCGCCGCCCCACCGGCATCACAATCCCGGTGGGGTACTGGTGGGACGGCATAATATAGGCAATCCGGGCATCGGAAGCCCGCAGCGCCTCCACCTCCATGCCGTTTTTGTCCATGGGCACCGGCAATACCCGATGGCCCAGGCTCTGGAACACCCGGTAGGCCTGCTTGTAGGTGGGGTCCTCCATGGCAATGGGGGAGCTGCCCAGCAGCTGATTCAGCAGCATCAGCAGATATTCGCTGCCGGCGCCCACAATCACCTGTTCCAGCCGGCACACCACCCCCCGGGCGGACCGGAGGTAACGGCAAATCGCCTCCCGCAGCCCCCGCTCCCCCTGGGGATTCCCACTGGTAAACAGGGTCTTGTTGGCCATGGTCAGGGTCTCTCGGGAGAGCTTCCGCCAGGTGTGGAAGGGGAAATGGTCCAGGTCAATGCCCCGGGGGGAGAAATCCACCCAGAACCGGGAGCCCTCCCCGGAGGCCCCGGCTGCCTCCTCCGGTTCCGCCTCCCCCTCTTCCGTCCCCAAGTTTTCTGCCGGCAGGGCTCCCGGCCGACGTTCCTCCTGCTGCTGCCCCAGGTTCAGCAGCACATCAATCTCCGCGGCAAAATATCCCCGGCAGGGTTCCGGTTCCAGATACCCTTCCGCCACCAGCTGGTCGTAGGCCAGCTGCACCGTGCTGCGGCTGACCCCCAGGCTGTCCGCCAGCTTCCGGGTGGAAGGCAGCCGGGTGTGGGCCCCAATCCGCCCCTGCTGGATTTCTCCCTTGATAAAACGATAAATCTGCTCGTAGAACGGAGCATATTTATCGGTAAAAGGAATCCAAAGTTCCATCACGCTTTTTTCTCAATCTTAAAGGAGCTCTTCAGGGAGACAATCCGGTTGAATACCGGCTCTCCCGGCCGGGAGTCCTTGGAGTCTACGCAGAAATAACCGTTGCGCACAAACTGGAAGCGGTCTCCGGCGGCAGCCTCCGCCAGGGCCGGCTCCACATAGCAGTTGTCCCGCACCGTCAGGGAGTGGGGATTCAGGTTCAGGCTGCCGTCCTCGGCAAACATGCCCTTCTCCTCGTCCACCAGGTTCTCATACAGCCGGGCCATCACCTTCTTGGCCGTAGGCGCCGCCACCCAGTGGATGGTTCCCTTGACCTTCCGGCCGGTGAAGCCGCTGCCGCTGCGGGTCTCCGGGTCGTAGGTGCAGTGGATCACCGTCACCTGGCCCTCCGCGTCCTTCTCAAAGCTCTGGCAGGTGACAAAGTAGGCGTTCATCAGCCGCACCTCATTGCCGGGGAAGAGGCGGAAATACTTCTTGGGCGGGTTTTCCATAAAGTCCTCCCGCTCAATGTAAAGCTCCCGGGCAAAGGGCACCTGCCGGGTCCCCAGGGCCTCGTTCTCCAGGTTGTTGGGCACCTCCATATATTCAATCTGCCCCTCCGGGTAGTTGTCAATGACTACCTTCACCGGGTCCAGCACCGCCATCATCCGGGGCTGCTTCAGCTTCAGGTCCTCCCGGATGCAGTACTCCAGCATAGCAATGTCCGCCACCGCCTGGCTCTTGGAGATGCCGCACAGGTCCACAAACATCTGGATGGACTCCGGCGTGTAGCCCCGGCGGCGCAGGCCGCTGATGCTCACCAGCCGGGGATCATCCCAGCCGTCCACAATGCCGTCCTCCACCAGCCGCTTGATATACCGCTTGCCGGTGACGGTGTTCCGCAGGTACAGCTTGGCAAACTCAATCTGCCGGGGCGGCTCCTCAAACTCGCACTCCCGGACCACCCAATCGTACAGGGGCCGGTGATCCTCAAACTCCAGGGTGCAGATGGAGTGGGTGATATGCTCCAGGGCATCCTCAATGGGATGGGCAAAATCGTACATGGGGTAGATGCACCACTTGTCCCCGGTGTTGTGGTGGGTCATGTGGGCCACCCGGTACAGGATGGGATCCCGCATGTTGATGTTGGGGGAGGCCATATCAATCTTGGCCCGGAGCACCTTCTCCCCGTCCGCGTACTTGCCGGCCCGCATAGCCTCAAACAGCTCCAGGTTTTCCTCCACGGACCGGTCCCGGTACGGGCTGTTCTTCCCCGGCTCCGTCAGGGTCCCCCGGTACTCCCGGATCTGATCCGCCGTCAGGTCACAGACATAAGCTTTGCCCTTGCGGATCAGCTTCACCGCCAGCTGGTACATCTGCTCAAAGTAATCGGAGGCAAAGAACAGCCTGTCCTCCCAGTCCGCCCCCAGCCACCGGACATCCTCCTTGATGGCCTCCACAAATTCGGTTTTTTCCTTGGTGGGATTGGTATCGTCAAACCGCAGGTTGAACTTGCCGCCGTACTCCTTGGCCAATCCGGAATTGAGCAGAATGGACTTGGCATGTCCAATGTGGAGATACCCGTTGGGCTCCGGAGGAAAACGGGTCTGCACGTGATGGTAAACGCCTTCCGCCAGATCTTTCTCAATCGCCTGTTCAATAAAATTTTTTGAGACCGTGTTTTCTTCCATGTTGATTCCTTTCTCCCAAATGTTTACAGTTTATTCATATTTGTCCTGAAGAAATTTCATAATCCGCTTCTAATATAAAAGCATAAGGATTTGGCAACCAGCAAAACTTTTTTCATAACGCGCCGGCACGAAAGTGCCGGCATCCTCTTTTTTTGCCCCCATTCCAAAAGCAGGGAGGCCTCTGAAATTTCCACCGATTTATAAACGCCATTATATACGCTGACCGGGCTTCCGTCAAGCCGAGCGCCGGTTCTTTTCCGCCCTTTTCCCCATCTTTCGCCCGCCTTTTTTCTACAGTGCCTTGATCCAGCAGCGGCGGCGGCGATGCTGCCGGGTTTCGTAGTATTTCCACAGGCTCTGGACCTGGGTGTTGGTCTCCAGCTCCGGCCCGGTCTCCGCCACCCGGAAGCCCCGGCGGCGCGCCTCCTCGGTCATGGAGTGGAGCAACACCGCCGTGAGCCCCTTGTTCTGGTACTCCGGCACCACTCCCACCAGGTACAAATCCAGCACCGGGTTCTTTCCGTAGAGGGCCCGCAGCAGCCGCAGCCAGCCCCAGGGGAACAGGCGCCCATGGCTTTTCTTTACCGCCTTGCTGACGGAGGGCGCCGCCATGCCCAGGCCCACCAGCCGCCCCTCCTCATCCAAAATCAGCTTCACATAGGCCGGATGGATCAACAGCATAAACTGCTGGTAATATTTCCGCACCAGGCCGGCGGTCAGCGGCACCGTGCCATAGAGATTCTGGTAGGTACAGTCCAGCAGGTCAAAGGCCTTCCGCACATAGGGGCGCAGCTCCCGCTTGCTCCGGGGCTCCAGCAGGCGCAGATGGCACCGCTGCAGCACCCGGTCCTGGAGCCGCTGCATTTTTTCCATCTTTTCCTTTGGCACCCGGATCTGAAATTCCAGCCAGTCCACATCCTTCCGGTAACCCAGGGCTTCCATGTGGGACCGGTAGTAGGGGGCATTGTGGATGGTGATCAGCATCCCCTCCTCCTCAAAGCCCTTCACCAGCATGCCCTCCTGGTCCATGTCGCAGAAGCCGATGGGCCCATGGATCTCCGTGAGGCCCTGGGCGCGCCCCCAGTCCTCCACCGCCCCCAGCAGAGCCCGGGAGATCTCCGGGTCATCCTGGAAGTCCAGCCGGGTAAAACGGATCCGCCGGGTTCCCCACTTTTCATTGGCGGCCCGGTTGATAATGCCGGCCACCCGCCCCACCGGCACCCCGTCCCGCCAGGCCAGCCACTGTTTCACCTGGCAGAAATCATGGGCAGGATTTTTTTGAGGGTTGAAATTGTCTATCTCATCGGAAATCAGCTCCGGAATGGCCTCCGGCACATCCCGGTACATCTCCTCATGCAACAGGGCAAAAATCTTTTTCTCTTTTTTGGTTCGCACTTCTCGAACCTGAATCATCGGAATTCTCCTCTCTTGTACCTTTCCACTCATTTGGTCATATAGGCCACGCCTACCGTTCCGGGTCCGCAGTGGACGCAGATGGAGCAGCCGGGCTGCAGGGTCCGAACCTCCTGCACCTGCGGCTGGCACTCCCGCACCATTGCCTCCAGCTGAGCGTTCACCGCCGGGTCAAAGCTGGTGTTGGCCACAAAAATCCGCCGGGGATCCACGTCCGTCCGCCCCTCCAGCGCCTGCCGGATCATGCGGCGGTACACGGCCAGGTTGCTGCCCCGATACTTTTTGCCGGCCACCAGTTTTCCGTCCACCATGTCAATACCGGGGCGCAGCTTCAGCAGCGTGGCGCCGTAGCCGGCCAGGTTGCTGCAGCGCCCGCCCTTCCACAGGTATTCAATGGTCTCCACCACAAAACTTACATGCACCTGCCGCTTCATCTCCTCCACGGCCGCCACAATCTCCCGGGCATCCGCCCCCTGGTCCCGCAGGCGGCAGGCCTCCAGGATCAGCAGGGCCACGCCAATGGACACGCTGCGGGTGTCAATGGGGTACACGCAGTCGTACTCCCGGGCCGCCGTGCAGGATGCCTGGTAGGTGCTGGTCATCTCCGAGCTGATATGGAAATGGATCAGATCCGTGTCCGGATTGGCCTGAATCAGCGGTCCCCAGAAGTCATGGTAATCGCTGGGGTTGGGCGCCGAGGTGGTGCACAGCTTCCCGGTCTTCTGGTAATAGGAAAAGATCTCCTCCGGAAATACATTCTCCATATCCCGCCGGGGCTCATCCCCCACGTTCACCGGCAGCGGCATAAAGCCCACCCGGTATGCCTCCCGCATCTCCGGCGTCAAATCACAGGTGCTGTCTCCCAAAATCATAACCTTTCTTGCCATGTTTCCCTTCGCTCCTATTCTTACCGATTTTTCCACTTTTTTACACATCCGCCAGGTCCCGGATCACCGCGCCGGCGGCAATAAGCCCGGCCACCGAGGGCACAAAGGCAATACTCCCCGGGGAAGGACGGCCTTCCTTTCCCTCCTTCCGGCTGCCCTCGTCCTCCGGCTCCGCCATAGGCTTCCGGGGCGGTTCCGGGGAAAAGACTACCTTCAGACGGGGAATCCCCCGCTTCCGCAGCTCCCGGCGCATGACCCGTGCCAGAGGACAGCCAAAGGTCTCCCCTATGTCCGCTACCCGAAAGCCGGTGGGATCCAGCTTGTTTCCGGCTCCCATGCAGCTGATCAGGGGCACCTCCGCCTCCTGGGCTCGCACCGCCAGCTCCAGCTTGGCGGTAACCGTGTCCACCGCGTCCACAATGTAGTCATACTGCCGGAAATCAAACTGGTCCGCTGTCTCCGGCAGGTAGAACAGCTGCCAGGCCCGCACCTGGGCCTCCGGGTTAATGTCCAGGATCCGCTCCCGCATCACCTCCACCTTGCTGCGGCCGATGGTGCTGTGCAGGGCGATGATCTGGCGGTTCAGATTGCTCCGGGATACCACATCCCGGTCCACCAGGTCCAGGGCTCCCACACCGCTGCGGGCCAGGGCCTCCGCCGCGTACCCGCCTACGCCGCCAATGCCAAACACCGCCACCCGGGCGCAGCGGAGCCGTTCCATTGCCAATTTTCCCAAAAGCCATTCTGTCCGGCAAAGCTCCTCCGACACTTTATATCTCCTTCAGATTTTTTTAATGTTTTTTTCATACTCTAACAGCATAGCCGATTTTTCCTCTGCGGTCAAATAAAATCTGCGTTTTTCGTGAGAAAAAATGCCGAAATCCCCGGCTTCGTCCCCAAAAGCTCTCATTTTCTTCTTGCATTCTGCTCCCAAGTATCCTATACTTAAAACGGTTTTGCAGCCGGAAATTTTTTATAGAAATCCCTCGAATTTTTCGGAAGTTCTTTATACTTTCATTATATTTACCCCTTATAATGGAAAAAGAGACAAAAGCGCCCTTTGAGGCCAAGATTGGGAGGTTTGCATCTGTATGAAAGAAAGACTACGCCAGTTTATGATGGGACGCTACGGCGCAGACCAGCTTTCCCGTTTTATCATGGGATGCGGTGTGGTGACATTGGTCCTCTACATGATCCTGCGGGGGAGCCTTTGGTACTGGCTGACCATCATTCTGCTGGTTTGGAACTATTTCCGGGTTCTGTCCCGCAACCATTCCAAGAGGGCCCTGGAAAATCAGCGGTATCTGGAGCTGCGGGGGAAAGTCCTGGGATTCTTCCGCCCCTCCCATTCCCGCACCAGGGACAAAAATTTCCGCATCTACCGCTGCCCCCAGTGCCACCAGAAGGTACGGGTACCCCGGGGCAAAGGGAAGATTGCCATCACCTGCCCCAAATGCCGGAAGGAATTTATCAAGCGGACCTAAGAGGAGCTACCGAATATGTTTGGATATGTGGTTATCAACAAACCGGAACTGCGGGTCCGGGACTTTGAGACCTACCGGGCCTACTACTGCGGCCTGTGCCATGCGCTGAAAGAACGGCTGGGCAAGCGGGCCCAGCTGACCCTCTCCTATGACATGACGTTTTTGGCCATGCTTCTCACCGGCCTCTACGAGCCCAGGACCAGGAAAACCTGCCGGATCTGCCTGCTTCATCCCACCTCCAAGCATCCCACCATGGAGAACCGCTGCCTGGAGTACGCGGCGGATATGAACCTACTCCTCTCCTATTATAATCTGATGGACGACTGGCAGGATGAGCGGAAGGTGAAGAGCCGGGTTTTGGCCGTGTCCCTCCGACCGGCGGTGCGGAAGATTGCCGCAGCCTATCCCCGGCAGCGAGATGCGGTGCGGCGGTATCTCCGGGCCCTGCGGAAATGTGAGCGGGAAGCCTCCGGGGATCTGGATTATGTGGCGGGGCTTACCGGGGAGATGCTGGGAGAAATTTTTGTCTGGAAGGAAGATCTGTGGGCCCCCCGCCTGCGGCGCATGGGCTTTTTCCTGGGGAAATTCATCTATCTGATGGACGCCTGGGAGGATCTGGAGGAGGATCAGAAGAAAGGCCTCTACAATCCCTGGATCCCGCTGTCCCGGGAGCCGGATTTTTCCAAAACGGTGGAGGACATTCTCAACATGATGATGGGGGAATGCTCTCTGGCCTTTGAACAGTTGCCCATTTTGCAAAATACTGCTATACTACGAAATG
>CAZSAF010000077.1:0-11387 GCA_964604605.1 uncultured Lachnospiraceae bacterium | reverse complement strand
TCACCGGGTCCGCCTTCTCCCCATAGTTGGGATGCACCGCATGGGCATTGTCCGCGGAGATCAGGAAGCTGCCGGCAATCCAGCACAGATAGTCCTCCTCATCGCCGCCCAGGCCACGGTTGATCCGCCACAGCACATCCCGCAGGAACGTGGAGGCCGCTCCCTGGCGGGAGGAGCTTCCCACCTCCTCATTGTCCAGCACGCAGACCACCGCGGCCCAACGCTCCTTTTTGCCGGCCAGGAAGCCCTTCAGGGAGGCAAATCCACACTGAAGGTCATCCAGGCGGCCGCAGGAAAGGAACTCCTCCTCCGCGCCCCAGATACATCCCTTCTGCCGGTTGTACAGATACAGGTCGTGACCCAGGATTTCCTCCTCCCCCACGCCGGCAGCCTCCGCCACCAGCTTCCAGAAGGAGCCCTTGGCCTCCGTGGTCCCCAGCAGCGGCAGCATATCCTTCTGGGCATTGTAGGAAAGCCCCTCGTTGGCCTGCCGGTTCATGTGGACAGCCAGATTGGGGATCAGCAGCAGGTCCCGGTCCACGCAGACCAGCCGGGTCCGCACTGCCCCCTTCTCCCGGACAGCCACCCGCCCTGCCACGGACAGGGGCCGGTCCAGCCAGGGGGCGCAGAGCATGCCGCCGTACCGTTCCACATTCAGCTTCACATAGCCCTCCGCCTCCATCTCCGGATTTTCCTTGATCTTAAAGGTGGGGGAATCGCTGTGGCTGGCCACAATATGGAAGCCCTTCCACGGCCCCTCCGGAATCCGGAAGCCGATGATGGCAGAGTCGTTTCGGATCACATAGTATCCGCCTCCCAGCTGCAGCTCCCACCGTTCTGCCTCCTCCAGCCGTTGAAACCCTTTCTCCTCCAGCATCTGCGCCATATTCGCTGCCGCATGGCAGGGGCTGGGGCTTTTCTCCAGGAAGTCCAGCAGCTCCCTGGCCGTCTTTTTCTGATTCATACATATACCTCCCGGTCTCCTTCCGGCGCACACCGCGCCGTACTGCTTCCCCTTCTTTTCCGGCAGCCTGTCCGGCGCCGGTTATCAGTCAGATTGTAGCATAGAAATCCGGTTGTTTCCAGCTGTTTTCTCAAATATATTCCACATTTTTTACAGGATTCGATCCCGCCGTGTGTTCCGCCTGCATGAAGGGGCTGTCCCAACGCATATACTGTGGCAAACCCGGACAACGGAGAATTTTTTTCAGATTTCTTCCAGAAAAATGTTTTCCAAAGGGTCAGAGAAGCCTTCCGTCCGGTCAAAAAGGAAGGCCGCCTCCTCCCAGGTCAGGCGGCCCTTTCTCCTGGCCGGTATTCTGTTGCTTCTGTTGGCAGGCTTTGTCTCCCAGACCCGCACTTACGGGCCGTCGGTAGCCGCCTCTGTGCAGGTGCTGCTGGGCCGGGAACTACCGGTCTATTCGGTGGAGACCGACCAAAAGCAGGTGGCCCTGAGCTTTGACGCCGCCTGGGGCAATGAGGACACGGCAGAAATTCTGGACATTCTGAAAAAATACGACGTGAAGGTGACCTTCTTTATGACCGGCGGCTGGGTGGAAAGCTATCCGGAGGACGTAAAACGGATTGCGGAGCAGGGCCACGATCTGGGGAATCACAGCGGGAGCCACCTGCAGATGAGCCAGTTGTCGGAGTCGGAGATCCGCCAGGAAATACAGAGCGTACACGACAAGGTGAAAGAGCTAACCGGCATTGAGATGAACCTGTTCCGGCCTCCCTATGGGGATTACAATGATACACTGATAAATACGGTGCAGGAGATGGGGTGTCAGTGCGTACAGTGGAATGTGTAGTCCCCCGGCGGAGATTCACCGGGGCTGCTTCGGCCCGGAATCCGTGCGCACAATATATTCCTCGATCAAACGATCAATAATCCGATTCAGCTGCCGGATGGTATCGCGCAGCCGTTGATTTTCCGTCTTCAGCTGCTCGTGCTCAATTTCCCGGTTCATTCCCATGCCTCCCTTGTCCGTTCCGAACCTATCATACCAGAACCGGGAAAATTTTTCCATCATTTTTTATCGACACTTTTCGACTGATTCTCCGGTTTTCCCGCCATTTTATGGCGTTTCCGCCCATACAGGACGCCGCAGAGGACGCTTCCCAGAACCACCAGCACCAGGATCATCACGGCGCAGTGGAGGAAGAAGGTGTCCGGCAGAATGGTAATCACCGGGTCCGTGGAGGCATTGAAAAGCCACAGATCGTTCCGGAACACCACCTGGTGGAACAGCACAAACGCCCGGTCCCAGTTGACCGCAATGGCCAGGCCCGCTGCCAGCGGCACCAGCACCGTCAAAAGCGATGCGTATTTCAGGTAGCGCACCTGCCTCCTGCGGTGGAACCAGACCACACCGGCTACGGCCAGCACCAAAGTCACCGGCACCATATACTCAAAAAACAGGAACACCCGCTTGACTTCCTCAAAGTGGGTCCGGCCTCCCTCTGACATGGGCAGATCCGGAAACTCCAGGGTATCCGGCCCCCAGAAATTGTTGTAGTCAATGAGCACATCGTAGTTGCGCCGGATCTGCTCCTCCGTCAAGCCGGAGGCCTGGGACAGGTCCATCCGCTCCATCTCCCAGTAATACAGCGGGCGGAAATTCAAGGTGATCACCACGGATGCGGAGATGATCAGCAGCATCAGCACAATGCCCAGGGCCAGCTGCCCTATGCGGTAATTTTTTTCTTGCTTCGGTTCCATACGTCCTTTGCTCCCATCTTTTGGATTCCCGTATATGCCGGTTCCCCGGCTTTGCCCGGGCTTTCCGCTCTCCAGCATAGCACGTCCCGGCAATTTTGTCGAGAGGCTGGCGCTTCCCCGGCAGCTGTGTTATGATGAAGGTGAAACCGAACGCTGTGAGATACGCGGCAGACAGGTCCCCTCCGGGTGGAACCGGATGCCGAAAACCACGGCCGTTATAAACGGAAAGGAGGATACGGTTATGATACATCTTGCACTGGGAGCCGGCGTGTTCCTGGCCGATCTGGCGGCCAAGGCATACGCGGAGGAGCAGCCGGAGGACCGGCTTCCCCGGAAGATCCTGGGCGGGAAAGCCACTCTCTGCCGGAGCCACAACAAGGGGATGATGCTGAACCTGCTGGAGGAGCAGCCGGAAACCGCCGCCCGGTTCTCCACCGCCGCCGGCGTGCTGGCGCTGCTCCAATTCCTGCCCCTGCTGTTTGGCCGGAAGCGGGGCCGGCGGCTGGAGAAGCTGGGGGGAGCCCTGATCCTGGGCGGAGCCGCCAGCAACATCCATGACCACTGGCGCCGGGGCTATGTGGTGGATTACCTGAAGTTCCCTTGGAAACCCATTGAAAACATTGCCTTTAACCTGGGAGACCTAGCTATTTTTTCCGGCTGCCTGCTGACACTGCTGGGGCAGATGGGACGCCGTCCTTCCCAAAAACAGGAGCCACACACCGAACAAGGGGTGGAATAACCGCCCCTCGCCTTTTTCTGCCGCGCAAAGCTCCACGCCTCCCGCTGCCGTATTTCTACTCGTAAGCGGCAATCTTCCAGTCCGCCGCCCGCATCAAAAGCCGGTACAGCAGGAAATCCAGCACCGCCAGAACCACCATACCGCCCACCGCCAGCAGGTAGGGGGAGAGATGGGTCAGTGTGTACAGCCACGCTGCCAGCGCCCCCAGGCCCAGGCCAATGACCCACAGCACAAACATGCTGATGGTGGCATTCAGGTTCTGTTTCACTGCCTGCTGCTCATTCTCCCAGGCCAGCTTGGGGCGGCACAGATCCCGCCACAGCTGGAAGGTGTTCATGCCCACGTTGAGAAGGACGGTAACCGCCACCGTCAAAACCACCGCCGGCAGCGGCAGGGGAGCCCTCACCGCCAGGGCAAGGAGCAGGAATACCAGCAGATACCCGGTGGTGCAGAGGATTCCCGGGATCAGGCCGGACAGCAGTTTGGCCTTCACCTGCTGCCGGTAGGACATGGGAATGTACTTCATGAACAGGCAGCCGTTCCCCTCCCGGGAAATGGCCGTGGCACAGATCAGGTTGGTGCTTCCCAAAAACACGGTGAGGCCATAGCACACCAGAATCACCATGCCGCCCACAAAGGCCGCCTGATGGCCCGCCAGCTGGATCTCATCCATCGCCGCCCGCAGGGTCCCCAGCACCTCCGCCAGGCTTCCCAAAGATCCCAGCTCCGCCACCAGCGCAATGACCATGGGAACCAGGAACAGCAGCGGCCATATCACCAGCATCAGCACGCAGTTGAGGAAATACACCGGCGAGCGGAACAGCAGCCGGTACTCCTTCCGCAGGTATGCGGACAGCATGCCGCTACGGCGCACCAGCTTGGCTTCCTCCCGGGCGGTAATTTTCTGCCGCTTGGAGGTGGTCTCGCTCATGGTCAGCACACCGCCAAAGTACAGCTTGGTGGCCACCAGCAGGAGCAGCACCACAAAGCCGGCGGTGATGGCTGCGTAGATCAGCAGGTTCCAGGCCCCGCCGCCAACCAGCGCCTCCACCAAGAAGCGCAGGTTGGGGAACAGCCTGCTGAGGATCCCCACCAGGGAGTTGCGCCCGGCCATCAAAAGATTCACCAGGCTCTGGGCGTCCATATTTTCCATCTGGCTGCTGACCATGCCGACGCCCATGGCGGTAATCAACAGCAGAATGGTTCCCAGGGTGGTCAGCAGGCTTTTATTGCGGGCCGCCTTCCCCAGGCGCATGAAGATCATGGAAATCAGCGCCGCATACGCCATGGGGACCACCGGCAGAAGCAGAAGCCCCGCCAGGGTAATCAGCCAGAAGGAAAGTCCCGCCCCGTCCGCCACGCCAAAGCCGATGAAAACCGGCAGCAGAATGGCCATCGTGGTCAGCAGCTCATACACCCACACCACCAGGAACTTGGCCCCCACAATCTGGGCAGGCCGCAGCGGCAGGGGCAGCAGGTTCTGAATATCCCCGCTCATGTAGAACACCGTCAGAATATAGGGAAGGCCAAAGGCAAAGGTCATCATTCCACCGGCAAAGCAGACCAGCTCCAGCAGAAGGCCCTCCTGGCCGGTGGGGGCCAACAGCTGGTAGCCCACCTTTCCTCCCTGGAACAGCGCGGTGAACAGAGGGATCAGGCAGACCAGCACCAGCAGCCACAGCGCCGCCCCGGACAGATTTACTTTCCGTTTTTTCTTCCCGGACCCGGTGGACATGGCGTTGCCCATGCCGCACTTAAGCAGCGTCCAGGTTAACACTCGTAATTTACGCATCCTTGGTCATGCTCAGGAAGATTTCTTCCAGAGTCTCTCCTTCCCGGAATTGTCCTCTCAGTTCCTCCAGCGTCCCCCGGTACACAAAGCGGCCGTGGTTGATGACCGCAATCTGGTCGCAGAGTTTTTCCGCCACCTCCAACACGTGGGTGGAGAACAGCACGCTCTTGCCGGCGTCCGCATGCTCCCGCATCATCTCCTTTAAGGCAAAGGCAGACTTGGGGTCCAGGCCGGTGAGAGGCTCATCCAGGATCCATATAGCCGGGTTGTGGATCAGCGCCCCCATGACCATGATCTTCTGGCGCATGCCGTGGGAGTAGCTGAGGATCCGGTCCTTCAGGGCATTCTCCATCTCAAATCGGGCGGCGTAGGCGGCAATCCGCTCTTTCCGCTCCTGGGTGGGCACCTCGTAGATGTCCCCCATAAAATTCAGGTACTCGATTCCCTTGAGCCGCAGGAAATTGTCCGGACTGTCGGACACAAAGCCAAACTGCTTCTTGGCCTCCACCGGCTCTTTCCGAATATCCTTTCCGTTGACCACAATGCTGCCACCCTGATCCGGCTCCAGAATTCCCGTGATCATCTTCAGTGTGGTGGTTTTCCCCGCCCCATTGGGGCCGATAAAGCCGGTGATGGTTCCTTCCTGGATCTCCCAGTTCATATCGTCCACGGCCTTGTGGGTTCCCGCATAGGTCTTGGAGATATGCTCCAGCCGAATCATCGACATCTTTTGCCTCCTGTCTGAGCCCGTCTCCGGGCTCTTTGTTCTATTTGTTTGATACAATAGTACAGCTGGTTCCGTTTGTCAAGACATTTTTAGCGTTTCAAACACGCCAAATAAATCCAGGGCCCCATAGCCCCACTCCCGGTTGGGGTAGCTGTAGACACTCTTCCGCCGGACGCCTAAAATCAGGTAGGCCCGCACCGCATTGATGTCCATCCGGGGCTCATTGCCCCGGACAATCCCCCAGTAGAGAAGGTCCGCTGCCGCCCCGGCCCATACACCGCCCCCCCCTCGCCCCCTGGGGGATCCGCAGCTCCACATCCCGGTATTCCTCCTCACGCAAGATGCCGAAATAATGGTGCGCCCAGTTCCCCTCATTGCCCGACGCTGCCACCGGCACCAGGCCGCCCAGGTCCGTGGGGCGGCTCAGCACCTCCTCCAGGGGCGTGTACCCGTCATGGCCGTCCCGGTTGGTTCCCAGGCCCAGGCAGATGACCAGGGGCATGGCCAGCTGCTCCCGCAGGTCCAGCAGGTACCGCACCGCCAGCAGAATGTCCGTCTCCCGGTACACCGGCTGCTCCGTATCCACCGAATAGTAGGCCTTCAGGTTTTCCTTGGCTGGCTTCAGCTTGACCACCGCCAGGCTGGCATCCGGGGCGGCGCCAATGAAGCTGCCGTCCGGCTACTCCTGCCGGTATTCGGTGCCGTAGGGAAGGTTCGCCGGCGGCTCCCCGGTCTGGTCGGTCTGATCCTAGATCCGCAGAATCCGGCTGCCGCCGTCCGCCCGCCGGAACACCGGATGGGTATAGTCAATGCCGGTGTCGATGATCCCCACAATCACCCCCTCTCCCCGAAGTCCCGGCAGCGCTGATCTTCCTGGGTCATATCCCCTCTCCTCTCATTCCTGGTCCGGCGGCGCGCGCGCCAACCGCCCGGCATTCTCCCTGTATTATATCCGCTGTGCCCTTTGTCCTAGAACCGCAGCCGGAATTCTGTCCGCTCAGTGACCGTTGTCCGTCGACCGCCCGCTCGTGCCTGCACAGCGGGCGCTCTCCGGGCTTATCGTACAAAAAAAGCAGGCACTTCCGCGCGTGAAATGCCTGCCTGTTTTCCGCCCCTCCTGCTTACGGGACAATCTGTCCCCGCAGCTCAATCCGGGGGCCGCCGGTGTTTTCCAGATACTCCCGGGTGATGGTCACCCGGCCGATGTTGCTGTCCTTGGGGATCTCGTACATAATATCCAGCATGTACTCCTCCAAAATAGCCCGCAGGGCCCGGGCGCCGGTGCCCCGCTCCAGGGCCCGCTCCGCGATCACCTCCAGGGCGCCATCGTCAAAGATCAGCTGCACCTCATCCATGGCCAGCAGCTTCTCATACTGCTTAAGGATGGCGTTTTTAGGTTCCCGGAGGATCCGCACCAGGAAGTCCTTGGTCAGGGCCTCCAGGGTCACCACAATGGGAAGCCGCCCTAAAAACTCCGGGATCATGCCGAACTTCCGCAGATCCTCCATCTGCACCTTGGAGAGAATGTTTTTGTCCTCATCGTACTGGTCCTTCAGCTGGGCGTTGAAACCGATGGCGGAGCGGCGGTTCAGCCGCTCCCGGATGATGTCCTCCAGATCCGGGAAGGCGCCGCCGCAGATGAACAGGATATTCCGGGTATCCATGGTGGTCATGGGCACCATGGCGTTCTTGTTGCCGGAACCCACCGGCACCTCCATCTGGGCGCCCTCCAGCATCTTCAGCAGCTCCTGCTGCACCGATTCCCCGCTGACGTCCCGGGTGTTGGTGTTCTTCTTCTTGGCAATCTTGTCAATCTCATCGATGAACACAATGCCGTGCTCCGCCTTCTCCACATCGTTGTCCGCCGCGGCCAGCAGCTTGGAGAGGACACTTTCAATGTCATCCCCTATGTATCCGGCCTCGGTGAGGGAGGTGGCATCCGCAATGGCCAGAGGCACGTTCAGCAGCTTGGCCAGGGTCCTCACCAGGTAAGTCTTGCCGCTGCCGGTGGGGCCGATCATCAGCACGTTGGATTTTTCAATCTCCACCCCGTCCGAATCATCGGAGGCAATGCGCTTGTAGTGGTTGTACACCGCCACGGAAAGGGCTTTTTTGGCCTTTTCCTGGCCCACCACGTACTCATCCAGCATTCCCTTCAGCCGGTGGGGAGCCGGAATATCCTTCAGGGAAAGAGCCGGCTGCTCCCCCTCCTCCTTGGGCTTTTTCTTTTTCACCTTCTGCCGCTGGGGGATCTCCACACCGCCCAGGTTGCTCAGGTCAATCATCTTCAGGTCAAAGGGCATGTTGTTCGGCAGGTCCATCCCGCCGTTCTGGTTGCTGAACATGTCAAAGGCCTTCTGCATGCAGTCGCTGCAGATGGTCAGGCCGCCGGGCATGTGGATCAGCTTGCCGGCCCGGCTCTCCGGCCGGCGGCAGACGCTGCACACCTCCTCGTACTCGTCCTGCTTTTCCTCCTTGGGGGCGGCAGGGGCGGAGCTTTTGCTCTCCTCCGGAACCGAGGGGCTGGTCTCCTCCCGGCTGTCCGAAGGTACCTGGCCCTCTTTTTCTTCCGTGGAATCTATGTTTTCTCTGTTATCTTCGCTCATTCTGTCTCCTTTTAATGGGAATCCCCGGATGGGGCATCCGGGAAAATGGTATTTTGCCTCATGATACCACGGAATGCCCTCCGGCACAAATAAAATTTTTGTGAAGGTGGGGCGGGTGGCGAGGTCATACGGTTTCATGCAAGCATGAACCGCATGACTTTGCCACCCTGGTGTCACAAGTATTTCTTCACGTACTGGCCGGTGTAGGATTCGGGTACCTGGGCCAGTTCTTCCGGGGTGTCGGCGGCTACCACGGTGCCGCCTTTGTCTCCTCCCTCGGGGCCCATGTCAATGAGGTAGTCGGCGGTTTTGATCACGTCCAGGTTGTGCTCAATGACCACGACGGTATTTCCCCCGTCGGAAAGCCGCCGGAGAATGTCCACCAGCTTGTGGACATCCGCAAAGTGGAGGCCGGTGGTGGGCTCGTCCAGAATGTACAGGGTCTTGCCGGTGCCCCGCTTGCACAGCTCCGTGGCCAGCTTTACCCGCTGGGCCTCGCCACCGGACAGCTCCGTGGAGGGCTGGCCCAGGCGGATGTAGGAAAGTCCCACATAGTGGAGCATCTCAATCTTCCGGCGGATGCTGGGAACCGGCTCAAAGAAGTCCAGCGCTTCTTCCACCGTCATGTTCAGCACGTCGTAGATGCTCTTGCCCTTGTACTTCACCTCCAGGGTTTCCCGGTTGTACCGTTTGCCGCCGCAGACCTCACAGGGCACGTACACATCCGGCAGGAAGTGCATTTCAATCTTCAAAATACCGTCTCCGCTGCAGGCCTCGCACCGGCCGCCTTTGACGTTGAAGCTGAACCGCCCCTTCTTGTACCCCCGGGCCTTGGCGTCCGGGGTGCTGGCAAACAGGTCCCGGATCAGGTCAAAGACGCCGGTGTAGGTGGCCGGGTTGGACCGGGGGGTCCGGCCGATGGGGGACTGGTCTATGTTGATGACCTTGTCAATGTTCTCGATCCCCTCAATGCACCGGTGCTTGCCGGGGATCACCCGGGACCGGTTGATCTTCTTGGCCAGGGTCTTGTAGAGGATCTCGTTGACCAGGGAGCTTTTCCCGGAGCCGGAGACGCCGGTGACGCAGGTCATCACTCCCAGGGGAATGTCCACGTCAATGTTTTTCAGATTGTTCTCCGCCGCCCCCCGGATGGTCAGAAAGCCTGTAGGCTTCCGCCGCTCCTCCGGCACCGGGATCTTTTTGCGGCCGGACAGGTAATCTCCAGTGATGGAGCCCGGCGTGTTCATAATGTCCTCCGCGGTGCCCTGGGCCACCACCTGCCCCCCGTGCTCCCCGGCGCCGGGGCCAATGTCCACAATGTAGTCCGCCGCCCGCATGGTGTCCTCATCGTGCTCCACCACAATCACGCTGTTGCCCAGGTCCCGCAGGTGGATCAGGGTCCGGAGCAGCTTGTCGTTGTCCCGCTGGTGGAGGCCGATGCTGGGCTCGTCCAGAATGTAGGCCACGCCCACCAGGCCGGAACCGATCTGGGTGGCCAGGCGGATCCGCTGGGCCTCGCCGCCGGACAGGGTCCCGGCCGCCCGGGACAGGGTCAGGTACTCCAGGCCCACATCCACCAGAAAGCCCAGACGGGCCTGGACCTCCTTTAAGATGGGGGCGCTGATGGCCTGCTGCATCTCCGAAAGCTCCAGATTCTTCAGATAATCCTGGATCTGGGTCAGGGGCATGGAGGTCAGCTCATAGATGTTCTTGTCCCCTACCGTCACCGCCAGGGAGGAGGGCTTCAGCCGCTGGCCATGGCAGGAAGCGCAGGGGGTTACCCGCATGAAGGTCTCATACTCCGCCTTCAGAGCATCCTGGCTGGTCTCCCGGTAGCGGCGCTCCAGGTTCTTGATCAGCCCGTCAAAGGCCACCTGGTAGGTGTTCAGCCCCCGCTCCCCCTTGTAGGTCACCGGCACCCGCTCGCCGTCGGTGCCATACTCAATGATATGCTTCACCTCCGGCGGGTAATCCTGGTACGGCGTGTCCAGCCGGAAGCCGTACCGGTCCGCCAGGGCCTGCAGCAGGGAGTGGGTGTAGCTGCCCTCGGTGCCGGCGGAGCCCCAGCCATGGGGCGCTATGGCCCCCTCCTGAATGCTCAGGCTGGGTTCCGGGATGATCAGGTCCATGTCGTACTCCATCTTATACCCCAGGCCGTAGCAGTCCGGGCAGGCGCCAAAGGGGTTGTTGAAGGAAAAACTCCGTGGCTCCACGGCCTCCACGCTGATGCCGCAGTCCGGGCAGGCAAAGCTCTGGCTGAAATGGAGCATCTCCCCCCGGACCACCTCCACCATGGCAATGCCGTCGGTGAGATGCAGGGCCGTCTCCATGGAATCCGTCAGCCGCTTCTCAATCCCCGGCCGCACCACCAGCCGGTCCACCACAATCTCAATGTTGTGCTTCCGGTTCTTCTCAATGGGGATCTGCTCGGAAAGCTCAAACAGGTTGCCGTCCACCCGTACCCGGACAAAGCCGCTCTTTCTGGCCCCCTCCAGAACCTTGGCGTGCTCCCCCTTCCGGCCCCGGACCACCGGCGCCAGCACCTGGATCCGGGAGCCCTCCGGCAGGGCCATCACCTGGTCCACCATCTGGTCCACCGTCTGCTTGCGGATCTCCCGGCCGCACTTGGGGCAGTGGGGCACGCCGATCCGGGCATAGAGCAGGCGCAGGTAATCGTAAATCTCCGTCACCGTGCCCACGGTGGACCGGGGGTTCCGGTTGGTGGATTTCTGGTCGATGGAGATGGCCGGGGACAGCCCTTCTATGCTCTCCACATCCGGTTTTTCCATCTGGCCCAGGAA
>CAZSAF010000076.1:0-11423 GCA_964604605.1 uncultured Lachnospiraceae bacterium | reverse complement strand
TTTTCCGGAGGCCAGATAAGGCTCCAGGTGAATCTCCTCCAGCATGGGCTCCTGGATCACTTCCCGGCGCCGGATGGGCAGGGAGAGGAACACCGGCAGATTCTGCGGCTTGCCAACACCATTGTCAAAAACCAGAATGTCTATCTGGGCACGCGGGATCTGACGGCTTCCCAGGCGGACAGCCTGCGTTTCAGAAAGAGAGAGGATGCCACATGAAAACCAAATTGCTGAGCAGAGACATTGTCCTGATTCTGGCGGCCAGCTTCTTCTACATGTCCAGCCCCATGCTGGTAACGCCGCTGATTTCTTACGAAACTGTAAGATTTGCAAGAAGAAATGTAAGCCAATTCCATGGCGGCCCATTTCTCCTTTTGTTATAATGAGGATCGTAAAGATTCAGTTTCGCAAGGAGTAAATCATGAGCATTCTGGAAGTAAGCGGCCTGCGGAAGGTCTACACCACCCGGCTGGGCGGAAATAAAGTGGAAGCGCTGCGGAACGTTACGTTCCGCGTGGAAGAAGGGGAGTATGTGGCCATCATGGGGGAATCCGGTTCCGGAAAGACTACCCTTCTGAACATTCTGGCGGCATTGGATAAGCCCACCGGCGGCACCGTCCTGCTGGATGGCCAGGACCTGTCCTGGATCAAGGAGGCCAATATAGCGGCCTTCCGCCGGGATCACCTGGGCTTTGTGTTCCAGGACTTCAACCTGCTGGACACCTTCTCCGTGGAGGACAACATCTATCTGCCCCTGGTGCTGGCGGGGAAACGGTATCCGGAGATGCGGAAGCGCCTGGAGCCGCTGGCGGCGCGGCTGGGGATTACGGAGCTGCTAAAAAAATACCCTTATGAGATTTCCGGTGGCCAGAAGCAGCGGGTGGCGGTGGCCCGGGCCCTGATCACGGAGCCGCGGCTGGTGCTGGCGGATGAGCCCACCGGGGCCCTGGACTCCAAGGCCACCGATGAGCTGCTGGAGCTGTTCCGGCGGATCAACGAGAGCGGCCAGACCATCCTGATGGTCACCCACTCGGTGAAGGCGGCCAGCCATGCAGGCCGTGTGCTGTTTATCAAGGACGGCGAGGTGTACCACCAGATTTACCGGGGAGAGAGCTCCAACGAACAGCTGTACCAGAAGGTCTCGGATACCCTGACCATGCTGACCACAGGAGGTGACCGGAGATGAAGCGCGGATTCTACCGGCGTCTGGCCTGGACGGGGATCCGTCAGAACCGAAAGCTGTATACGCCTTATCTGCTCACCTGCATCGGCATGATTATGATGACGTATATCGTCTCTTTCCTCAGTGAAAGTCCGGTGCTTCAGGTAATGGCCGGCGGGGCGACCATGCAGTCCATTCTGAATTTTGGAATCGGCGTCATGGGAGTATTTTCTCTGGTGTTCCTGTTTTATACCAATTCTTTCCTGCTCCGGCGAAGGAAAAAGGAATTCGGCCTGTACAACATCCTGGGGATGGGCAAGCGCAACCTGGCTTACCTGATGCTCTGGGAAACCCTGCTGGTGGCGGGAATCTCTCTGCTTGCAGGATTTGGGGCCGGCATTGCCCTGTCCAAGTTTGCGGAGCTGATAATGGTGCGGATCCTTTCCGGCACCGCCACCTTTACCCTGGCCATTGAGCCGGCCTCCCTGCAATATACCCTGGTCTGGTTCGGAGGGATCTTCCTTCTGCTCTACCTCAATGCCCTGCGGCAGCTGCGCCGGAGCAATCCCATGGAGCTGTTCCGCAGTGAGCAGGCAGGGGAAAAGCCGCCCAAGGCCAACTGGGTCCTGGCGGCGGCAGGCATCATCCTGCTGGGGATTGCCTACTACCTGGCCATTACCATAGAAGAACCTGTCTCTGCCCTGGTGCTGTTTTTTGTGGCGGTGGTTCTGGTGATTCTGGCCACGTACCTTCTGTTTATGGCCGGATCCGTGGCTGTATGCCGGCTTTTACAGAAAAACAAAAGCTATTATTACCGCACCAACCATTTTGTGTCCATCTCCTCCATGCTTTACCGGATGAAGCGGAACGGTGCGGGCCTGGCCTCCATCTGTATTCTCTGTACCATGGTGCTGGTCACGCTCTCCACCACCGTCTGCCTGTATGTGGGGCTGGAAGACTGCCTCCAGAGCCAGCATCCCCGGCAGATCGGCACGTATGCTTACGTGACCGACCCGGCCATGCTGTACTCGGAAAAAACGGAGCAGGTAAGGCAGCTGGCGGCCCAGGCGGCGGAGGAGGCCGGCCTGGAGCCGGAAAACACCCTGGAATACCGGACCGCCGGTTTTGTGGGTATTCTGGACGGCATGGAAATGACCTACTACACGGACAATCTGTACGCCACCACCACCCCGGTTGACACCACAGAGTACTGGCAAGTATACCTGATTCCGCTGGAGGATTACAACCGGATCCACGGTACCTCGGAAAACCTGAATCCTGGAGAGGCCATTCTCTGTACCTCCGAAGGGGATTCCTATCCGGAGGCAACCATCCGCCTCCACGGCGGGGAGCCGCTGGCCATCCGGAAGCAGACGGATACCCTGGTAACCACCAACATGGATACCTTGGAAATGTTTGCCACCATGCAGGTGGTGGTGCCGGATTTTGTGGAGCAGGCCAGCGGGCTGACGAAGCGGATAGGGGAAGATACCCTTCCTCTAAACCTCCGATGGTATTATGGCTTTGACCTGAACAGTGAGGATGAAACCCAGATTCAGGTATATACGGCTTATGGGAAAAGCCTGGACCCGGTGGAAGCCGGCGGAGACAGCGAAGAGTACTTTCACATCCAGACGGATTCGGTGGCAGAGTCCCGGACCGATACCTACGGCCTCTACGGCGGCCTGCTCTTCCTGGGGATTCTGCTGGGGATTGTGTTCCTGTTTGCGGCGGTGCTGATTATTTACTACAAACAGATTTCCGAAGGCTATGAGGACCAGTCCCGGTTTGCCATCATGCAGAATGTGGGTATGACCAAGCGGGAGATCCGCAAGAGCATCAATTCCCAGATTTTGACCGTGTTTTTCCTGCCCTTGATCACCGCCGGGATCCATCTGATTTTTGCCTTCCCCATGCTGTATCAGATGCTGATCCTCTTTTCCCTGACCAACCGGCAGCTGCTGATTCAGGTTACGGGGATCTGCTTCCTGTTGTTTGCCCTGTTTTACGTGCTGGTGTACCGGGGGACCTCCCGGGCCTATTACTCCATTGTCAGCGGAGCGAGAGGGAGGTGAGAAGCCTTGCGGCATGTGTTGCGTTTCCTGGGAAAGCTGATGCTTACCCTCCTGGCCCTGACGGCCGCCCTGGTTTTGATTGTGGGGGCATTCTTTGGCATTGAAGGGTATAACCTGTACCGGGCGGCGGTGGAGGAAAAGCCGGTGGAAGAACTGGCAGCCTCCATCCGGGAGCAGGATGACTTTGTCTCCTATGACCGGCTACCCCAGATTTACATAGACGCGGTGATCTCTGCGGAGGATCAGCGGTTCTGGACCCACAGCGGAGTGGATTTTCTGGCCATTGGGCGGGCCCTGTGGCATGACCTTCAGACCCTGTCCTTTGCCGAGGGCGGCAGCACCATCAGCCAGCAGTTGATGAAGAACCAATATTTTACCCAGGACAAGACCCTGGAGCGGAAGTTTGCGGAAATCTTTGCCGCCTGGAAACTGGAAAAGACTTATACCAAACAGGAGATCTTTGAGATGTACGTAAACACCATCTATTTTGGTAGCGGCTACTACGGCATTGCCCAGGCCGCCGAGGGATATTACGGCAAGGAGCCGGTGGAGCTGACCGATTCCGAGGCGGTGATGTTAGCCGGGCTGCCCAACGCCCCTTCCGCTTATGCCCTGGACACCAACCCGGAGTTGGCCCGGCAGCGGATGGACCAGGTGCTGGAGCGGATGGTGGACTGCGGCAAGCTCACGGCCGTGGAGGCAGCGGCTTTGGCATCACCCTGAGGCCTGCCCGCCAGTGCTTCCGCCAATAGGGGAGAAAAAGGCAGAGGGAGACCTCCATAGCGCCAAAGTCCGCAATGGGGGTGGCCCACACAATGCCGTGGATACCGGCCACTGCGTTCATCAGAAACATAAACGGAATATCCAGCCCGCCCTTCCGCAACACGGAGAGAATGGTGGGCTGGACTTTTTCGCCTACGGACTGGAATACCGTAATCACAATCATGGTCACCGAAATGCAGGGGCTGGTGGTACAGATAATCCGCTGAAACAGTTGGCCGTACCGGACGGTTTTCGGGTCATTGATAAAAGCGCGGACAATGGGTTCAGCGCAGGTGAACAGAAAGACCATACCAAGGACGGCCACCTCCAGGCCCAGCGGAAAAATAAAAATCGGATCCAGAATGATGTTTAACACGCCGCCCAGGGCCATGCCAAAGCTGGCTTCCCGGGAGCGGCCCTCGGAGCGGACCAGGTGGGCCAGGCCGGTGAGAAAGACAAACATGGGCATACACAGGGAAACCGCCGCCACCTGGTTAGGGTCCCCCCACCTGGCCGATGAAAAAGATGTCCGCCATATTGTAGATGACCGTAATCAGCTGGCTGATCACCGTGGGGATGACCAGAGAGATGACGGCCTTCCGCACTGGAGCTTCGGTGAAAAGATAGGTATTGTCTGTAGCGGATGCTTTCATTTTTCTTCCTTTCCGGTCTTCAAAATGTGTATGGTGCCGTTGTCATTGAGATACCGGAGCAGGGAGAGCAGGATGGGGAAGCCGAAAAGCCCTACCACACCCAGCAGCTGGGAACCCACAAACATGCTGGCCAGGGTAACCACCGGGTGCAGCCCCAGCTGGCCGCCCACAATCTTGGGTTCCAGGATATTCCGGATGACCGTAATCACCAGGTAGATGACCACCAGCTGCACCGCCCGGGGAATGTTCCCCTGCAGAGCGCTGATGACAGCCCAGGGGATCAGGATTCCCCCGGTGCCCAGCACCGGCAGAATGTCAAAGATGGCAATGCCCAGGGCAATCAGCAGCGCGTGGCGGATGCCGATGACCGTAAGGCCAATGGACAGCTCCACAAAGGTGATGGACATAATCAGCGCGTAAGAGCGGATACAGACGAACAGGGTGCCCACAATGTATTGCTTGACCTGCAAAAACACATTGCGGGTTTTCTGGTTCATCTGCCGGACCAGAAAAACCGTCAGCCGGTCATAGTCCATGGCAATGAAAAAGGTGGAGATGACCAGCAGCAGGATCTTAATGAACAGCATGGGCAGAGAGCTGGCCAGATCCGAGAGAAATTCCATACTTCCCAGGGAAAGGCTGGAGACCAGCTGCCCCAGGGATTCAATGACCCGCTCCCCCAGGTACTGAAGAGTGTCCACCAGCTGGGGATCCAGCCGGAGGATCCATGCCTCCAGATCGGTAAAAATCCCATTGAGAAACGGGACAATGTAGTCCCGGAACATCCAGGGAAGGTTCTCTACCAGCGTTGCCATGGAGGAAAAGAGCCGGATGATCAGAATGGTCAGCAGGGTGCCGATGATGCCGAAGAACAGGATCACCATCAGCACCGCGGTCAGCTTCCGGGGAAGCCTGCTTTTGGCGGACACAAACCGGATCGGGCGCTTCAGGCAGTAGGCGATGACCAAGGCAATGACAAAGGGCATCAGCAATGGCAGCGCAAATTTGATCAGCACAAAGGCGACAGCCAGAATAATCGCGTAGTAACAAAATGTAATTACAAAATTCTTTTTCTTTTCCATAAAGGAGCATCCTTTCGGAGGGGTAAAAACAGGGATTTCTCTAAATCCTTCCCCCAGTATAGCAGATTCTACGGGCAGTGTCCACTTCTAGATCACAGGGAAAAAACCAGGAAGACAGCAGTATGGCGCGGCGGAATGTGTGAAAATCCGTTATTTTTTTGAAAAACAAACGAAAACTGAAAACAAAGTGTATTTTTTAAACGAAAGCGAAAACGCCTTAAATTGTTAAAAAATATATTGACATTCTTTTGGAAACCATGTACGATAATGGCAGTAAAAATAAAACAATGGGAACCATATCTGTTTTTCGAGCCGACCCCGCTACCTGGCAGGATTGCCACAGGCGGGCAGGCCATTGGGGATCGGGGGAAACGCCGGTGCCTTCCGTGTTTGAAAAGAAAAAGAGAACTGTGTTTGGTTGTGTACGCATCACGGAAAAGGAAGAAAGCGCGGATGCTTTTTTCAGGGTACTTCGGGGTATTTTCTTTGCGTATAATAAATCGGGCGGCCTTTGTCTTTTCAGACAGGCCGCCTTTTTGTATGGTCCCCCACAGAGAGGGTGAAGATGGAAAAGGATATTCGAAGGCTGAACCAGCTCCTTTTGTCCGGGAAGTGCTGCTCCCAGGCGCTGGTGGCTCTGGGGCTGGGGCTGCGGGGAGAATCCAATCCCCAGCTGGAAACCGCCGCCGCTGCCCTTTGCATGGGCGTCCGAAGCGGCCTCACCTGCGGGGCTCTGACCGGGGCAGCCATGCTGCTGAACCTGTTGAATCCGGAAGACGCCATGGGCGAGATGATTCCGGAGCTGGCAGAGTGGTTTGCGGACACCTATGGGGAAGCCTACGGCTCCTCGGACTGCCGTTCCATTCTGGAGGGCAGCATGGCCAACAAAATCCGCTGCCCCATGGTGGTGGAGAATACATACCGCAAGGCACGGGAGCTGCTGGAGGACTACGGCGCCGATTGGGAGGAGCTGCTGGAGCAGCTGCCGCCGGAAGCATGAGCGCCGGATCACAAGATAGCATCTATTTAATTTATAAATCCCTAGAAGGAGGGCATTACGCCATGAAATTGAGAAAAATGGTACTGAAGATCAACGGTGTAGAGCGGATCTTTATGTGCGACCCGGAGCATGATAAGCTCTCGGATGTGCTGCGCCGGCTGGGTCTCACCGGTGTCAAGGTGGGCTGCGGCACCGGCGTCTGCGGTTCCTGTTCCGTGATCTTAAACGGCAAGGTAATCCGTTCCTGTACCAGAAAAATCACCCAGGTGGATGAGTATTCGGAGATTACCACCATTGAGGGCATTGGAACGCCTCAGCATCTGCATCCGCTGCAGGTGGCCTGGATGAACCTGGGCGCCGTGCAGTGCGGATTCTGCGTGCCGGGCTTTATTGTCTCCGCCTACGCGCTGCTGCAGGAGAATCCCACCCCCACCCGCGAGCAGGTGCGGGATTGGTTCCAGAAAACCCGGAATGTCTGTCGCTGCACCGGCTACAAGCAGATTGTGGATGCGGTGATGGCAGCCGCCAAGGTGATGCGGGGCGAATGTGACATTGAAGACATCAAATTCCATGATCCCGAGGACGGCGAGTACTACGGGAAGCCCATTGTGCGCCCGGATTCCCTGGCCAAGGTCTGCGGCCTGGCGGACTACGGCGATGATCAGGCCCTGAAGATGCCGGATGGAACCCTGTACGCGGCGGTGGTGCAGCCCCGGGTGGCCCACCATGCCAAGATCCTGGCCATCCACACCGAGGAGGCAGAGAAGATGCCGGGGGTGGTGAAGGTGATCACCGCCAAGGATATCCTGGCGGCCGGCGGCACCAACCTGATGGCAGAGGGACAGTTCCACGAAAGAAGCACCGTTATGACCCCGTCCCGGAAGGTGCTGCAAGATGAGAAGATTTTCCGCTACGGCGATGTGGTGGCCATGGTGGTGGCAACCAGCCACCGGCAGGCCCGGGAGGCGGCGGCCAAAGTAACGGTGGACATTGAAAAGCTGCCGGAATACCTGACCTACCTGGATGCGGTGATGCCGGATGCCATGCGGATCCACGAGGATACCCCCAACATTTTTGCGGAGCAGCCGGTGTTAAAGGGCGTGGGCCTGGAGGATGCCGAGGAGGTCCGGGAGATGATCGACAATGCTCCCCATGTCCACCCGGGAGCCCCATCTGTCCATTGAGGGCTGTGTGCTCCAGTCCTACTGGGGCGATGATGGCATGCTGACCATCCAGTGCAAATCCCAGTGCACCTACTCCTCCATCGGACGTCTGGGCATGTGCCTGGGCGTGCCCAAGGACAAGTACCGGATTATCATGAACCCCACCGGCGCCAGCTTTGGCTGGTCCACCAACGCCGGCGATATCGCCCTGTGCGCGGCCTGTACCGTGGTCACCGGCGAGCCGGTTTCCCTGTCCATGTCCTACGAGGAGCACCAGCACTTCAGCGGCAAGCGGTGCCCGTCCTACTCCAACGGTCGGATTGCCTGCGATGACGAGGGCAAGATTCTGGCGGTGGAATTTGACTTTGGCCTGGACCACGGCGCCTATTCCTGGGGTGGTGACGATGTAATGACCAAGCCGGCCCGTTTCGCCTTCTTCCCGTACAACATCCCCAACGTAGCGGGACTGGTGCGGGTGGCCAACGTCAACCATGCCTTTGGAACCGCCTACCGGAGCTACGGCTCTCCCCAGGCATACACCCTTTCCGAGCAGATGATGGATATGATGGCGGAGGAGCTGGGCATAGATCCCTTTGAGTTCCGCTATAAGAACATCTGCCGGGAGGGAGATAAGAATATCAACAGCTATCCCTTCCCTCAGTATCCCATGGAGAAGATGATGGATACCATGCGCCCCATCTATGAGAAGGCGGTGGCGGACGCCAAGGCGGCGGATACGCCGGAAAAGCGCCGGGGCGTGGGCCTTGCCTGGGGCGGCTTCAACGTAACCGAGGGTGTCTCCGACAGTGCCGAGGTAGCCCTGGAGCTGTTGCCGGACGGCCGGATCCGCAAGTACGACACCTGGCACACCATGGGCCAGGGCGGCTCCGTGGGTTCCGTAATGGTTACCCTGGAGGCTCTGAAGGAGCTGAAGCTGAAACCGGAGGATATTCACCTGGTGCAGAACGATACCAAACTGTGCCCGGATACCGGTATGGCCGGCGCCAGCCGTTCCCTGTACATGGACGGCAACGCCACCAAGATTGCGGCGGAGAAGCTGCTGAACGCCATGCGGAAACCGGATGGGAGCTGCCGCACCTACGATGAGATGGTGGCGCAGGGCAGTGAGACCAAGTACCTGGGCCGCTATGAGACCACTGCCACCCCTGGTCTGTGCCGCCTGGATCCCAACACGGGAATCGGCGATCCGACCCCGGCCTTCACCTATTGCCTGAACCTGGCGGAGGTTGAGGTGGACACCAAGACCGGCAAGACCACGGTCCTGAAGTTCACCTGCGTGGACTTTGTGGGACGGATCGGCAACATTGACGCGGTCAACGGCCAGGCATATAGCGGCATTATGCACGGCATCGGCTTTGCCCTCAAGGAGGACTACCACGATGTGAAGAAACATGCCAATATGTTTGGCGCCGGAACTTCCTATATTAAGGACGTGCCGGATGACATCAACGTCATCCACATGGACGGCCAGATTTCCGATGGTCCTTTCGGCTCCTCCGGCGCCTCCGAGGCCTTCCAGGCTTCCGGCCACTGTGCGGTGCTCAACGGGCTCTATGATGCCTGCGGCGTCCGCGTCCATGAGATGCCGGCGCTTCCGGAGAAGGTGAAGGCTGGCCTGGATGCCATTGCCAAGGGCGAGAAGCCTTACGAGCCCAACAAATATTTCCTCGGCTCCGATCTCTATGAGGAGTTGGAGAACATTAAGGAGAATCCGGTACAGGTGGGAGGCGGAGACTTCTACGTGTCCCTGGATGATCCTACGGCAGAGCGCCCGTTCTAAGTATCCGTAAACATTTGGCATTCGATTTCAGCCCCCCGTGTGCTCTGCTGTGGATCCGGCAGGGCCTGCGGGGGGCTGAAATCGAATGCGGCCTGCAGAGGCAGAATCGGGAGGTTTCCATGAGCTTTCTGGAGGATTTTGAAAAGACGCTGGAGGAAAAATGCCGGCAGAATGAGCCGCCGTTCTGTCAGGCTGCCTGTCCGTTCCACCTGGACATCCGGACATTGGAGGAAAAGTGGAAGAAGGGACGTTTCAATGCGGCCTACCGCACCTATCAGAACACCGTAGGCTTCCCCGGGATTGTGTCGGCTTTGTGCCCCCGTCCTTGTGAGAAAGCCTGCGTGCGGGCACAGCTGGATGCGCCGGTTTCCCTGGGCCTTTTGGAGGAGGCCACGGTCCGGCTGGCCAGGCGGACGGATCCCAATGCGTACAATCTGCCGCCCAAGGGAAGAAAAGTGGCAGTGATCGGTGGCGGCCTCAGCGGCCTGGGGTGCGCCCTCCGCCTGTGCAACAAAAAGTATGCGGTAACCATCTTTGAGAAGGAGGCGGAGGCAGGAGGCCGGGCCCGGCGTCAGATGGGGGAGGAAGCCTTCGACCGAGAGCTTCAAAAGCAGTTCCAGTTTGAAACGCCGGACTGGCGGCTGGGCCAGGAGATCTCCTTCCTGGAACCGCTGCAGCAGGAGTTTGAGGCCATCTATGTGGCCACCGGGGAAGGAGGGCGGAATTTTGGCCTGGAACCGGATTCCGGCGGCGCCTTCGCCACCCGGCAGCCGGGGATCTTTATGGGCGGCGGCCTCACCGGTTCCGATCTTATGACGGCCCTGGCCGACGGTCTGGACGCCTCTGCGGCCATCGAGCGGTTCTTAAAGACCGGCGGGATGAACGAGCCCCACAAGCGGAAGGGGACGCTGTTAAAAATGAACCTTTCGCTGCTGAAAAAAAAGGAGCCGGTCCTGCCGGCGGATGGCAAGGCCTTTACCCAGGAGGAAGCGGTCCGGGAAATCGGGCGCTGTGAAAAATGTTCCTGTGACGCCTGTATGAAGGCCTGCGATCTGATGCGCACCTTTGAGAAAACACCCCGGCGGATCTGGGAGGAGGTGTATATCACCATCCACCCGGGTACCCTGTCCCGGGACGGCACCTGGGCCACCCGGCTGATCACCACCTGTGACCAGTGCGGCCTCTGCAAAACCGTCTGCCCGCAGCACATTGACTTTGGGGATTTTTTCCTCCAGAGCCACCGGGCCATGCACAAAAAGGGCGCCATGCCCTGGCCCTTCCACGACTTCTGGCTGCGGGACATGGCCTTTTCCGCCGGGGAAGCACGGGTCTGCCGGAGGCCTCCGGGCGTGGAAAAAAGCCGCTATACCTTTTTCCCCGGCTGCCAGATGGCCGGCTCCGATGCCCGCTATGTAACCGGCTCCTACGCCTGGCTGCTGTCCCGGCAGCCGGACACCGCCATCTGGATGACCTGCTGCGGCGCGCCGGCGGAGTGGGCTGGGGACGAAGAGCTTTATGGAAAATACCGGGATACCCTCCGGGAGGAATGGCGGAGCCTGGGGGAGCCTATGGTGATCTTCGGCTGTCCAAACTGCCGGAAGCCGTTTGCCCGCTATCTGCCGGAGATCCCCGGCGTATTTCTCTCCCAGGTGATGGAAGAGTGGGGGATTCAACCGGCTTCGCCGGAGGACGGCGTGGAATTCTCAGAGACCTATGCGGTCTTTGACC
>CAZSAF010000075.1:4188-11434 GCA_964604605.1 uncultured Lachnospiraceae bacterium | reverse complement strand
AATGGAAACCTCCTTCTCAAAGTCCACGCACTCCTCCACCATCAGCGGAAGCTTGCCGGCTCCCAGGGCCTCATAGGCCTGGGGGACCGCCTTCCGGTCCGGGATCACCGCGTTGCCCTTGCCGTCATACCCGCCGGTGCAGGTCTTTAAAATCAGCGGATAGGAAAGCTGCTCCCCGGCTCGGTAGATGTCCTCCAGGCTCTCCACCGGCAGGAAGGCCGGCACCGGAATCTGATGCTTTGCCAGCCACCGCTTCTGGACCAGCTTATTCTGAATGTGCAGCAGCGTCTCCGAGCTGGGGTACACCTTGTGCCCCTCCTGCTCCAGAATCTGCAGGGCCTTGACACTGATGTGCTCAAACTCATAAGTGACCACGTCCACATCCTCCGCCAGCCGCAGAATGGCGTCCACATCCTCAAAATCTGCCACAATATGCTTATCCGCAATGCTGTGGGCGGGACAGTGCTCCGTGGGGTCCAGAATGGAAAACCAGGTGTCCAGCCGCTTCCCGTCCAGGATCATCATCTTGCCCAGCTGCCCGCCGCCGATGATGCCAATCTTCTTCATGTACTTCAACCTCCCAGTCCGGAGAGATAGAGCAAAAGGAGGAAGGCGGCCAGCACGCCGTTGGCGGCAATGCCCACCCCCCATTTGACCTTTCCCTCCATTTTTACCACAAAATGGCCGTACAATGTGACGCCTATCCCCACAATGGCCAGTATAAACGCAAGAATCCCCACCAGCGCCACCACCAGTCCGGATCCGCCCCGGCTGGAAACCGCCCGCCACAGGCAGAAAGCCAGGGCCAGCAGGCCGGCGGCAAAAAAGGAAAGGGACGCCTGCATGTAGCTCATGGCCTGCAGGCGCTGCCGGAGGGTTTTCCGCTTCTTCCGGTGCAGTCCCCTGCTGCGCCTAGCGCGCCCCGTACTGCTCATAGTATTGGTCAATGGCCGCCTTGATGCCATCGTCAATGATCACCTGTCCCCGGTACGGCCGGTTGTACAGGTGTTCCACCACCTGCTCCATGGTCACAATGGCCACGGTATCCATGCCGTAGGTATCTCGGATTTCCGCCAGGGCGCTACGCTCTCCCCGGCCCCGCTCCATCCGGTCCACAGAAACCACCAGGCCTTTGACATCCACATTGCCCTGGGCCTTCAGAATGGGCATGGTCTCCTGGATAGAGGTGCCAGCGGTGGTCACATCCTCAATGATCACAATCCGATCCCCGTCCCCAATGGGGCTTCCCAGGAGGATTCCCTTGTCCCCGTGATCCTTGACCTCCTTCCGGTTGGAGCAGTAGCGGATGTCCGCTCCGGTGGACTCGCTTAAGGCAATGGTGGCCGCCACCGTCAGAGGGATCCCCTTGTAGGCCGGTCCAAACAGAACGTCAAAGTCCGTGCCGAATTTCACCTCAATGGCTTTGGCATAATACTGGCCCAGCTTCCGCAGCTGGGAGCCGGTGCGGTAGAAGCCGGTATTGATAAAAAACGGGGTCTTCCGACCGCTCTTGGTCACAAAGTCCCCAAACTTCAGCACCTGGCAGTCCACCATAAACTCAATAAACTCTTTTTGATACTGTTCCATGTCTCCTCCTGTTCGCCGTGCCTCCGGGGCGCACATCCCATGCCGCCCGCGCGGTCAGCGCAGTTTGATATCCGAAATTTGCTCCATGCCGTACTGGTACATATAAGCCTCCAGCCCTTCCAGCACCTCCAGGGTGGCCGCCGGGTTCCGGAAATTGGCGGTGCCCACGGACACGGCGCTGGCCCCGGCCAGCAGAAACTCCACCGCGTCCTCCCCGGTGGCAATGCCGCCCATGCCGATGATGGGAATGGACACGGCCCGGGCGGTCTGGTAGACCATCCGCACCGCCACCGGCTTCACCGCCGGGCCGGAAAGGCCGCCGGTCTGGTTGGCCAGGGCAAAGGTGCGCCGGTGTACGTCAATCTTCATGCCGGTGAGGGTGTTGATCAGGGAGAGCACATCCGCTCCGCCGGCCTCCGCAGCCCGGGCCGTCTCCGTAATGTCCGTGACGTTGGGGCTCAGCTTCATGATCACCGGCTGCCGGGCCTTTTTCTTCACCGCCGCCGTAATCTGCTCCACCGCCTTGGGGTTCTGGCCAAAGGCAATACCCCCTTCCTTCACGTTGGGGCAGGAAATATTGATCTCCAGCAGATCCACCGGCTCCTCCGAGAGCCGTTCCACCACCTCCAGATATTCTTCCTCCGTATGGCCGCAGACATTCACAATGATCTTGGTGTCAAACTGCCGCAAAAACGGCAGGTCCCGGCGGCAGAACACTTCCACCCCCGGATTCTGCAGCCCAATGGCGTTGAGCATGCCGGAGGCCGTCTCGGCAATCCGGGGCGTTGGGTTCCCCGGCCACGGAACGCTGGCCACCCCCTTGGTAACCACGGCGCCCAGCCGGTTCAAGTCCACCAGCTCGCTGTACTCCATGCCGGAGCCAAAGGTTCCGGAGGCGGTCATCACCGGGTTTTTCAGCTCCACGCCCGCCAAATTCACGCTCAGATTCATGATACCACCCCCTCTTGCTTTCCCATCCGTTTCACAGCTCTACCTCCCGGGCGTTAAACACCGGCCCTTCCTGGCAGACCCGCTTGTTCTTCACCTGGCTGTGCTCATCCACCTCCGTAGAGGAGCAGACACAGGCCAGGCAGGCGCCAATGCCGCAGGCCATCCGCTCTTCCATGGAAATCCAGGCCTCCATGCCGGTCTCCTCCGCATAGGCCTTCAGGGCCCGGAGCATGGGCAGGGGGCCGCAGGCGTAGAGCACATCCGCCGTCAGATGGTTGGCTCGGATGGCATCCAGCACATTCCCCGGCGTTCCCCGGCTGCCGTCCTCGGTGGCCAGGTACAGGGGCCCCGCCTGGGAGAGCTCCTGCTCCAGATAGGTCTCGCTAGTCCGGTAGCCCATGACCAGCTGCTTCTCCCCGAGCAGATGCCGGGCCAGCTCCAGCAGCGGCGGCACGCCGATGCCGCCTCCCACCACCAGGGCTTTGCCAGGCCGGATGGGGAAACCGTTGCCCAGAGGGCCCAAGATTTTCACCGTATCCCCCCGCTTCAGCTCGGAGAACTCCCGGGTGCCGGCGCCGGCAATCCGGTACACCAGCCGGATCTGGCCGCTGTCCGGCCGGATCTCACAGAGGCTGATGGGCCGGGGCAGAAGCCTGGCGCCATCCCGGCAGTACAGGGACACAAACTGGCCCGGAACCGCCGCCGCGGCAATGTTTTCCGTCTGCAGCAGCAGGCTGTAAATGCCTTCCCCAATCCGCTCCTGGGCAAGGACCAGGGCATTTTCTTTTGCTTTTCCCATGCGTTCCTCCTCAGCGAATGGTTTTCAGGTCCGCAATCATGTCCAGCGCCGCCTGCCGGGCCGCGTCCCCAAAGTTTTCCAGCCCGAACGAAGCGTATTTCTCCTGCTTGTAGGCAGCAATAATCCCCCGGGAGGAGTTGACAATGGCGCCCAGGCCATCCTCGTTAAAGTAAGGGGCCAGATCCGCCGCAGTGCCTCCCTGAGCGCCGTAGCCCGGCACCAGGATACAGGTCTTGGGCATAATCTTCCGCAGTACCTTGCCCATCTCCGGGTAGGTGGCGCCCACCACGGCGCCCACATAGCTGTAGCTGCAGCCCATGACCTCATCGCCCCAGCGGGCCACCTGCTCTCCCACCCACTCGTAGAGGGGGCGTCCGTCGATCAGCCGGTCCTGGAACTCCCCGCTGGAGGGGTTGGAGGTCTTTACCAGCACAAAGATGCCTTTGTGCTCCTGCTTGCACACCTCCAGGAAGGGACGGATGCCATCGGATCCCAGGTAAGGGTTTACCGTCACAAAATCCTCGTCAAAGGCGGACAGCCGCTGGCTGCCCACCTGCACATGGCCCAGATGGCCTACGGCATAGGCCTCGGAAGTGGAGCCGATGTCCCCCCGCTTCACATCCCCTATGACGATCAGCCCCTTTTTTTTGCAGTAGTCGATGGTCTTCTGGTACACGGCCATCCCGGGCACGCCGAACTGCTCGTACATGGCGACCTGAGGCTTCACCGCCGGCACCAGGTCGCAGACCGCGTCCACAATCCCCCGGTTGAACTGCCAGATGGCTTCCGCGGCGCCCTCCAGGGTCTCCCCCAGCTCCTGATAGGCCTTTTTCTGAATGTGCTCCGGCACAAATTTCAGCATCGGGTCCAGCCCCACCACCACCGGCGCGTCCAGCTGCCGGATTCTCTCGTTCAGTCCGTCAATCATACGTTTTCTTCCTCCGCCGCATATACAATTTTTCCATTTACAATGGTATATAAAACCTTTCCCCGGACCCGCCGGCCATGGAACGGGGTGTTCCGCCCCTTGGAGGCAAACCGGTTCTTGTCAATCACATACTCCGCCGCCGGATCCACAATGGTCACATCCGCCGGGCTGCCCGGCTGCAGCGTGCCAAAGGGCAGCCCCAGAATCTGGGCCGGCCGATGGCTCATCCGCTCCGCCAGCTCCAGAGGCGTCAGGATACCAGTCTCCACCAGCTCCGTCACCGCCAGGGCCACCGCCGTCTCGGAGCCCACAATGCCGTTGGGTGCTTCCGGGAAGGGCCGCGCCTTCTCCTCCTCGCTGTGGGGAGCGTGGTCCGTGGAAATCACGTCCATAACGCCGGTCTTTAAAGCCTGGCGCAGGGCCTCCACATCCTGTTTTTCCCGCAGCGGCGGGGCCATCTTAAAGTTGGTATCCCCCTCCGGCATGTCCTCGTAGGTCAGGGTAAAGTGGTGAGGGCAGACCTCCGCGGTGAGCCGCACCCCCTCCTCCTTGGCCCGGGCCGCCATCCAAGCGCTGGCCGCGGTGGAGCAGTGGCACAGGTGCAGCCGGGCGCCGGTCTCCCGGGCCAGCAGAATATCCCGGGCGGTGATCACATCCTCCGAGGAATGGCTGACGCCGCTGACCCGCCGGGCCTCCTCCACGGTTCCCTCCTGCATGACGCTCTCCCGCAGCAGATTCCGGTCCTCACAGTGATCCATAACCACCATGTCCAGGGCCGCCGCCTGCTCCAGCCCCCGCCGGTACAGGACCGCGTCCATGACGGTCTTGCCATCCTCGCTGAAAGCCACCGCCCCGGCCGCCTTCATGCCGGTCATGTCCGTCAGCTCCTCCCCCTCCAGGCCCTTGGTCACAGAGCCGATGGGCAGAATCCGGACTACCGCCTCCTGCTCTGCCTTCCGCAGTAGAGCGGCTACCCGCTCCGGCGTGTCGATGACCGGGTTGGTGTTGGCCATGGGGCACACAGCGGTAAAGCCTCCCCGGGCCGCCGCCCTTGCGCCGGTGGCCAGTGTTTCCTTATAGGTATACCCCGGATCCCGGAAATGGACGTGCAGGTCAATAAGCCCCGGCATCACCCAGCAGCCGCCGGCATCGATCACCCGGTCCGCCTCCGGACCGCCGTCCGAAAACGCGGCCTGAATCCGCCCGTCCTCCAGCAGCACCGTACCAATCTCATCCCGCCCGGTGGCCGGGTCCAACACTCTTCCGTTTTCAATCCGAATCCGCATGCGTTTCCTCCCTGGGTGCGTTCCGCGCCGTTTTCCCAGATCCCTTCCGGGATCCGCTACATCCGTTTTATTTTAGCATACCTCACCGGCTGTTGACAAGTCCGGGAACGGCCTGGCCTGCAAAAAGACGGAAACACCGGTCCGATGCTTCCGTCTTGTCTCAAAAAATCTGTTTCTTACTCTTCTTCCGGCCCCGCCAGAGGGTAGTGCACATGCAGCAGCTCATGGGTCCGGTTCTTCAGCAGGTCGTTGTACAGCTCCAGTATCAGCGGGTGGCGTCACAGCTCTTGATCTGGGCCGCCTTGTCCCCCTTGTACAGGCCCTCGGAACGCAACCGTTTTTCCCGCTTCCGGCTGAAGGGCTGCCCGGCGCCGGACACGCAGCCGCCGGGGCAGGCCATCACCTCCACAAAGTCAAAATGCTCCTCGCCGCTCTCAATCTTTTCAATGAGCTTTTCCGCGTTGCCCAGGCCGCTGACCACGCCGATCCGCAGCTGTCGGCCATTGACTTCCACCTCGCAGAGCTTTACGCCCTCCATCCCCCGGAAGCCCATAAATTCAATATCCTTCAAGGCCTTGGGGCTCTTGTCCGCTACCACCCGGCGGATGGCCGCCTCGGTAACGCCGCCGGTGGTGCCGAAAATTTCTCCGGCGCCGGAGTGGAGGCCAAAGGGCATGTCGCAGGCCTCCCCCTCAATCCGGTCAAAGAGAATGCCGATCTCCTTGATCATATTGATCAGTTCCACGGTGGTCAGCACATAGTCCACATCCGGCCGGCCATTGTGCTTGAATTCCTCCCGGGCCACCTCGTACTTTTTGGCGGTGCAGGGCATAATGGCCACGGACACCGTGTCCTTGCGCTCCTTTTTGTCCAGCTCCCGGTAGTAGGTTCGCAGCACCGCCCCAAACATTTCTACCGGCGACTTGGAGGTGGACAGGTAGGGCATCAGCTCCGGATGCTTGGTCTCCGCATAGCGGACCCAGGCGGGGCAGCAGGAGGTGAACAGCGGATACCGGTGCTCCCCTTCCTCCAGCCGTTCCACCAGCTCCTGGGCCTCCTCCATAATGGTCAGGTCCGCCCCCAGGGAGGTATCATACACCTGGTCAAAGCCCAGTCGCCGGAGGGCCGCCACCGTCTTGCCCAGCAGGTTTTCCCCCGGCTCAAAGCCAAACTCTTCGCCGATGGCCACCCGCACCGCCGGGGCAATCTGGGCGATCAACCGCTTGTTGGGATCGTACAGGGCCTTCCAGACCGCCGCCTGGTCGCTCTTGACGGTGATGGCGCCGGTGGGGCAGACCGCCGCGCACTGGCCGCAGTTGACGCAGTCCGTGTCCGCAATGGCCTTGCCGAAGGCGGTGGAGATCTCCATCCGGGATCCCCGGTGGGCGAAGTCAATGACCCCCACGTTCTGAATCTCACTGCACATCCGCACGCAGTCGCCGCAGAGGATGCACTTGCCCGGATCCCGCACAATGGATTTGGAGGAGGTGTCAATCTCCCGCTGGGGGTTGTTGTTGGGGAAGCGCACCTCCGTCAGGCCGAACCGGTGGGCCAGCATCTGCAGGCGGCAGTGGCCGTTTTTCTCGCAGATGGTGCAGTCCCGGCAATGGGCCGCCAGCAGCAGCTCCAGAATCATCTTCCGGTGCTTGTGCAGCTTGGGAGTGTTGGTGTTGATCACCGCCTTGTGCTTGGGCG
>CAZSAF010000075.1:0-4178 GCA_964604605.1 uncultured Lachnospiraceae bacterium | reverse complement strand
CCAGAATGCCGCCCCACTGGTCCTCCACCACACACATCCGGCAGGCGCCGTACACGGACAGGTCGGAAAAGTAGCAGAAGGTGCGCAAAATAATGCCGGCCTTCAGGATCACCGCCAGCATGGTTTTCTCATCCGTAAATTCCACCCGGTTTCCGTCAATGATCATATATTTTGTTTCCATGTTTTCCCGTCCTTTCCGCTCAGCCCAGCTTCACCGCGTCAAATTTGCAGCCATCCATACAAGCGCCGCACTTGATGCACTTCTGGTTGTCGATGACAAAGGGCTTCTTGATCTCGCCGGTGATGGCGTTCACCGGGCACTGCCGGGCACATTTGCTGCAGCCCCGGCACAGCTCCGGGTCAATCTGGTAGGACAGCAGGACCTTGCACTGGCCCGCCGGGCATTTTTTATCCACCACATGGGCAATGTACTCGTCCCGGAAGTACTTCAGGGTGCTGAGCACCGGGTTGGGCGCGGATTTACCCAGGCCGCAGAGGGCGGTCTGGGAGATAGTGTCCGCCAGCTCCTCCAGCAGCTCCAGGTCCTCCATGGTGCCCTTGCCCTCCACAATCTTGTTGAGGATCTCCAGCATCCGCTTGGTGCCCTCCCGGCAGGGGATGCACTTGCCGCAGGATTCGTTCTGGGTAAAGTTCATGAAGAACCGGGCTACCTCCACCATGCAGCTCTTATCGTTCATCACCACCAGGCCGCCGCTGCCGATCATGGCTCCCACCTTTTTCAGGGAGTCAAAATCCAGGTGCATATCCAGATGGTCATTCTCCGGGGTCTGGCAGAGGCAGCCGCCGGAGGGCCCGCCGATCTGCACTGCCTTGAATTCCCCGTCCTTGACGCCGCCGCCAATGTCAAAGATTACCTTCCGGAGGGTGGTGCCCATGGGCACCTCAATGAGGCCGGTGTTGTTGACGTTGCCGGTGAGGGCAAAGGCCTTGGTGCCGTGGTTGTTCTCCGGGCCAATGGTCTTGTACCACGCGGCGCCCCGGACGATAATGGGCGGTACGTTGCAGTAGGTTTCCACGTTGTTCAGCACCGTGGGCTTTCCGAAAAGCCCCTTCTCCGCCGTCCGGGGCGGCTTCACCCGGGGCATGCCCCGGTTTCCCTCAATGGAGGCGGTCAGGGCGCTTCCCTCCCCGCAGACAAAGGCGCCGGCGCCCTGGCTGATATGGAGTTTGAAATCAAAGCCGGACCCCAGGATGTTCTCCCCCAGGATCCCGTATTTTTCCGCCTGGCGGATGGCCTCGGAGAGCCGGGCCACCGCCAGAGGATACTCTGCACGCACATAGATATAGCCCTCGTGGGAGCCGGTGGCAATGGCGGCAATCATCATGCCCTCAATGACCCGGTGGGGATCCCCCTCCATCATACTCCGGTCCATAAAGGCGCCGGGATCCCCCTCGTCCCCGTTGCAGACCACGTACTTCACCGGATCCGCCTGGGACCGGACCTGGGCCCATTTCCGGCCGGTGGGAAAGCCGCCGCCCCCGCGTCCCCGGAGGCAGGATTCGGAGATTTCGTCCACAATCTCCTGGGGCTCCATGTCAAACAGAGCTTTGGCCAGGGCGGTGTAGCCGCCGGTGGCAATGTATTCCTTGATGGATTCTGCATTGATATGGCCGCAGTGCTCCAGGGCTACCCGGGTCTGCTGCTTGTAGAAGGGGATATCTTCCTGCCGCTCATAGGGGACCCCCTGAGCGTCCCGGTAAACCAGACGCTCAACGACCTGATCCTGGAGGATGCTCTTTTCCAGGATTTCCTCACAGTCCTCCACCTTCACGTGTATGTACAGCCATCTCTTGGGTTCTATCCGCAGCAACGGCCCCATTTCACAGAAGCCGTGGCAGCCGCTTTTTTTCAGCCCCACCGTCTCATGGGGCTCTTCCTCCAGCTTCACGGAGCAGGGAATGTTCCGCTCCTCCATCAGCTGCCGCAGCCGTTCGTAAATATGCAGGGAACCGCCGGCCACACAGCCGGTGCCTCCGCAGATGAGAATTTGCTTTTTCTGGCTGGCCAGAGACTCCTGATAAGATTTTCTGGCCGCCTCCAGCTCTCCGCGCGTCTTAATTTTCATGGGCCGCCTCCTCCCTCAGTTCCGCAACCAGCTCCCGCGCCTTCTCCGGCGTCATGGCCGGATGCACGTGGTCGTTGACCGTACACACCGGAGCCAGCCCGCAGGCGCCCAGGCAGGATACCGTCTCCACCGTAAACAGCATGTCCGGGGTAGTGGGGCTGCTCTCGGAAACGTTCAGCTGTGTCCGGAACTCCTCCAGAATGGGAACCGACTTCCGCACATGGCAGGCCGTACCGTCACAGACCTTAATCACATACTTTCCCTTGGCCTCCAGGGAAAAATTTTCATAGAAGGTTGCGACACCGTAAATCTTTGCCTCGCTGACTTTCAGCCTTTTGGCCACATAGCTGAGCATTTCCTCCGGAAGATAGCGATACTCCCCCTGGATCGCCTGCATAATGGCGATCACCGAGGAAGAGGCATAGTTGTGTTCCGCAAGGATTGCCTCCAGCTTGTCCTGATCCTCTCTCTGCACCAGATTTCCTCCTTCTGAAATAGATTTGGAAAAGCCCGGAAAAACTGTCCCGGAGGCAGAATTGTGTTCTTCTTCCGCGCGGCATCCCGGACAAATGAGAATCTTTATCAGTTTACCACAGGTTCAGGGGAGAAGCAACGGAATCTTTCCGGGACGTGCCCTGCCGGCACATCAAAAAAAGGCGTCCGGTTTCCCGAACGCCTGCATCCCAGACCGGCAGACCCGATCACCCGTTGCGCCGGGGCGGCCGCCCCAGCCAAAAGAAAAGCAGGGCCAAAATCCCCATGCACCCCAATATAGTTCCCAGACAACCATGGTTTCTTCTCTCTCTGTCCATCATCGACCATCCTTTCCTGCCGCATGTCCCGCGGCCTTCCCGCACCCGCAGGTGCTCCCTTCGCTCTGCCTACAGCATAGCAAAAAAGGAAAATGCCCGCCATTTCTTTGGCTTACATTTTCCCTTTCAAACCTTACGTTCTTGTAAGATTTCCGCCGGTCCGGTCCATGGAGCCGGCGCTCACGCCGGACGCCGGAACCGGCGGCGGATCTCCTCCAGCCCCTTCTCCAAAACCGCCTCCGCCCCGTCCGGAAGGGCCTCCTTCATCCACCGCTCCTCGGTTTCCGTACCGGTTCCATGGGGCACCTGCCAGGCGCCGGCGTCACTGCCCACCGCCAGCAGTGCCCCTTTCTCCGCGGCCCGGCGGATGTTTTCCCCGTGGATCCGTCCGATCTCCCGCAGCACCCCATCGTCATACCGTCCGGCGCCCACCATATTCCGGCAGGGGGAAAGGGTCGGCACCCAGACCGTGCGGGACTCCGCCAGGGCATCCAGGCACTCCTCGGAGAGGAAGGCCCCGTGTTCCAGGGAATCCACCCCTGCCTCAATGGCCGCCAGGGCGTTGGCCGCGCCGTTGGTATGGGACATCACCGCAAAGCCCTCCTCATGGGCAATGTGGATCATCTCCCGGATGGTCTCCCGGTCCAGCCCCTCCTCGGACAGAGCCCCCACCTGCGAAAAGTCAATGAGGCCGCTGGTCATGATCTTGATAAAATCCCCCTGCTTCTGCCGGACCTGCCCCACCAGGGCACGGTATTCGGCCCAGGTCTCAAAGGCATAGCCCACAATCCCTCCGTAATGGCCTTTCTTGTGGATGGCAAACAGAGGGGTTCGGTAATCCAAGCCGTACTCCGACGCCAGCTCCCGGGCCCGCTCCGAGACGTGCCGGGCGTCCCCGCCCTCCCGCAGGAAGGTGATCCGCCGGTCCCGGTAGGCCGCCAGGCACCGGCGGATGGGCACATCCTGCACCCTCTCCCGGTGCAGGTCCACGGCCTTTCGGTAGTTGTATCCGTCCATAATCACATGAATATGGCAATCTCCACGCATATTCCGCCTCTTTTCTCTGTTTTTCACAGTTTTTTCATACTTTTTTCAAGATTTGCCCACAAGATCTTCGTATACTTATCTTCGTTAGGAAACATTCCTTCCGTTTTCCTAATCAAAAAAGAGAGGATGGCACCTCACACGAGACTCCCCTTCGCTCTCTAACCACCCTCTCTTAGGGCGGCGCTCTCCCAGCGCCGCCTGCTTTTGTGCGAGACGCCCGGTCGCAACGCGT
>CAZSAF010000074.1:0-11655 GCA_964604605.1 uncultured Lachnospiraceae bacterium | reverse complement strand
TGACCACCGTCACCACCCCCGGCGAGACCGTGGATGTGGTCATCACCGACTACGGCATTGCCATCAACCCTCGCCGCCAGGATCTGATCGAGGCCATGAAGGACGTGAAGCTGCCTTTCAAGACCATCGAAGAGCTGCGTGACATCGCCTACTCCATCGCCGGCGAGCCGGATCCGGTGGAGTTTGGCGACCGGGTGGTGGGCATTATTGAGAGCCGTGACGGCACCATCATTGACGTGGTTCGTCAGATCAAGGAGTATGAGTTCAAAGACTGACCGCCGGAAAGCCGGTAGCCAGTAATATACCGTATGCCGCGGAATCTTTTGGGTTCCGCGGCATATTTTTGTATGATGTAAAAGGCGATTGCATCCGTGCTTTTTTTATGCTAAACTGATAATAAATTTCTGTCAATTTGTGACGAAAAAAGTCGGAGTGCTGCAAGGGGGACGAATATGAAAAAGTGGGGATGGGCAGCTTGCCTGCTTTTGGGAGCTGCGGGAGTTCTGTCATGGGGACAACCGGCTTACGCCGCAGAGGAGGAGCCGGTGGTGGAGGAAGGCGTGTACGCCGGTGAGGTGGAGGTCAGCGGCATGACCCGGGAGGAAGCCCTGGCGGCGGTGAACGCCTATTATCAGGAGCTGGCGGCCTCGCCCTTTACGGTGACGGCAGATGGGCAGCCGGTGGACACCACCCTGGCGGAGCTTGGCTTTTCCTGGGACGCGGAGTCGGTGGTGGACGCGGCGCTGCGGGAAGGAAAAACCGGCGGTGTGCTGGCCCGCTATAAGGAAAAAAAGGATCTACAGCACAGCAACGTGGTGCTGGAGGTACCCTATACGCTGGATTCTAAGGCAGTGGCAGCCTTTGTGGGCGTGGAGGTGGCGGCGCTGGATACCCCGCCGGTGGATGCCTCCATCACCCGGGAGAACGGCGCGTTTGTGATTACCCCGGAGGTCAATGGCCTGGTCACCAACAAGGTGGAGACGGTGAAGGCGGTGGAACAGGCGGTGGCAGACCGGCTGGAGGCGGGCATGACCGTGGAGGCGGTGGTGGAGGTTACCGCGCCGGCGTACACGGCGGAGGTACTGGGCCAGATCCAGGACCTGCTGGGGGATAAGACCACCAACGTCAGCGGCACGGAGGCCCGGTATACCAACGTGAAGATCGGCTCCGGGAATATCAACGGCACGGTGCTGATGCCGGGGGAATCCGCCTCGGCCAGCGATATGATGAAGAGCCGGACGCCGGAAAACGGTTACAAGAAGGCCACCCAGTATGTGTCCGGTCGTTCCGAGGAGGCTTACGGCGGCGGTGTCTGTCAGGTTTCCTCCACCCTTTATGTGGCGCTGCTGGAGGCGGAGTTGCAGATTGACGAGCGGTATCCCCATTCCATGACCGTTTCCTACCTGGATCCGTCTTTTGACGCGGCCATTGCCCAGGGGGCCAAGGACCTGAAATTCACCAACAATACGGAATATCCGATCTACATTGAGGCAATCTGCTCCAACCGGAAGCTGACCTTCAACATCTACGGGGTGGAAACCCGGCCGGACAACCGGGAGGTTGTGTATAAGTCCGAAACCGTGTACCAGAACCAGCCGGCGGATATTATCAAGTATGACCCGACACTGCCGGTGGGCTACCGCTCCTCTACGGGAGACCGGCATCCCAACCTGAAATCCTATCTGGAGAAGATTGTGTACGTGGACGGGGTGGAAGTAAGCCGGGAGCGGCTGCACACGGATACCTACAGCGCTTCGGTGAAGACCATTGTGGAAGGTACCGCCCCGGTGGCGCAGGATCCCACGGTGCCGGCGGACACGAATGCGTCGTCAAATTCGGGAACCGGTACCGCCGACCCGGGAACGGAAACCACGGATCCGGGAACAGGAAACACCGATCCGGGGACGGCAGCAGACTCGGGAGCAGGGACAGCCGATCCGGGTGCCGCGGCAGATCCGGGGACACAGCTGTCTGGGGAGGCGGCGCCGGCGGCCTAAACGTTCCGAGAGACATGCAGGGATTCCGATTCCCGGTGCATGTTCCTTTCCTTTCGGGGAAAAGCGTGTTATACTTAACTGGAAGTTTTGGTGTTCCCATGAGAACGCAGCGCAGAAGGGAGTGTCCGATATGTTGGAAAATTTGGTGATCCGGGATGCGGAGGAGAAGGATGTGCCGGTGATGTACCGGTTTGCCAGGGAACTGGCGGAGTACGAGGGCATTGCTGAGGAGATGACGGCCACGGAGGAATCTTACCGGGAATGGATTGTCCACAAAAAATTTGCCCGGGCCAAGATTGCGGAGCTGGATGGAAAGTCGGTGGGCTGGATGGTGTACTGGTGCAATTTCTCCACGCTCATGGGCCGCAGCGGCATCTATCTTCAGGATCTGTATGTACAGCCGGAATACCGCCGGAAGGGCATTGGCACGGCCATGCTGCGCTACCTGGCCAAGCGGGTGGTGGAGATCGGCTGCGGCACCCTGGAATGGGCCTGCCTGGACTGGAATGCGCCGTCCATCCGTTTTTACAAGGAATTGGGCGCCCGGGCCATGCGCCAGTGGACCCTGTACCGGCTGGATGGGGAGGATTTAAAGCGGTTGGCCGAGAGGGGCTCCCAGGGAGGTGAGTGAGATGGGCTTGACCGAAGCGTTCCGGCAGGAGGCACACCGCATTTTTCGGGAGGCACCGGAAAACCGGGTGCCGGCGGAGGCAGCGCTGCGGAGAGACCTGGCAGGTATGGGGATTTATGAGGAGCCGCTGTTTGCGGTGGCGGAGGCGGCGGATCCTCTTTTTGAAGAACTGAAGCGGGAGGGCGCCATTGGGCCGCATTTCCTGACACCCCGGGAATGGCTGCCTTCCGCCTGCACGGTGCTGTGCTATTTCCTTCCGTTTACGGAGCCGGTGCGGCACAGCAACCGGACCAATCCCTCCCACCCCTCCTCCGAGTGGCAGCACGGCCGGATTGAGGGAGAGGAGATGAACCTGGCCTATCGGAAGCGGCTGGCAGAGTGGCTGCGGCAGCAGGGATATGAAAGCCTGATCCCCTGCGAGGATCCCCGTTTCCAGGTAACGGAGCCCCGGAGCAGCAACTGGTCTGAGCGCCATGCGGCCTTTATTGCCGGCCTGGGCACCTTTGGCATGTCCCGGGGGCTGATCACCGCCAAGGGCATTGCCGGCCGTTTTGGCTCTGTGATCACCGCGGCGCCCCTGGAGGTGACCGTCCGCCCCTACCGGGAGCTGTACGAATACTGCACCCGCTGCGGCGCCTGTGCAGCCCGCTGCCCGGCGGGGGCCATTGTGCCGGGGCTGGATTTAAACCAGTGCAAGAGCAATGCGGTCTGCGGGGACTTCCTGCACCCGGTGAAGGTGCTTTCTGCCGCCGGCGGGGACACCCGCCCGCCGGAGGATCAGGGGGAGCCGTATCCGCCGGTGCGGAAGGTGCGGTTTGGCTGCGGCAAATGTCAGGTAGGAGTGCCCTGTGAGAGCCGGGATCCAACGGCTGGGGAGACAGGGAAGGAAACAGCAGGCAGGTGAGCCGGGGCGGATGAGCGGGCGGAAGAATCCTGTTTAGGAGAAAAATTTCCTACAAAAAATAGGGGCCAAAGCAGGAAGAAACCTTGCGCCTGCACACAAAATATGCTATATATTAGTTGAGCCGCAAACTATATCTGGTTGTACGGTTGGAGACTGGAAAACAGACGGCGGCGGATGAGAAATACCCACAGCAATAGACAAGGAAGGGGAGGATGTAGTTATGTATTGTACCAAATGCGGAGCACAGATCTCCGATTCGGTGACGGTTTGCCCGTACTGCGGACAGCCCACTGGCGTGCAGCCGGAGGGAAGCTATCAGCCTGGCGGCAACGGGGCATATCAGCCTGGCGGCGGAGCGTACCAGCCCGGCAATGGGGTGTATCAGCCTGGCGGCGGAGCGTACCAGCCTGGCAATGGGGCGTATCAGCCCGGCGGTAACGGTGCGTATCAGGCAGGTGGCGGCTACCAGCAGGATAATGGTGCCTACCAGTCCGGAGGCGGCTATCAGCAGGATAGCGGCGTGTACCAGTCCGGAGGCGGCTACCAGCAGGGTGGTGGAGTATACCAGTCCGGTGGCAGCTACCAGCAGGACAATGGAGCGTACCAGGCAGGTGGTGGCTATCAACAGGGTGGTGGAGCGTACCAGCCCGGTGGCAGCTACCAGTCCGGCGGTGGAGCGTACCAGCCCGGCGGCAACACGGTCGGCACCAAGAACACGGGGAACCGGAACCGCATCATTGGCATTGCGGCGGTGGCGGTGGTCATTGTGGTGGCTGCTTTCCTTGTTATTCGCCTGTTGTTGGGCGGCGGTGGATACGAGAAACCAGTGAAAAATGTCATGGAAGGTATCCTGGATGGGGATGCCGGAAAGATTCTGGATGCCATGCCCGATGAGATGGTTGAGATGGGCATGGAAGAGTTGAATGTGGACAGCCGGAAAGAGCTGGAAGAAATGATCGATGAAATGCTGATACAGCCCATGCAGGAGCAGCTGAACAGTGAGCTGGGGGACGACTGGGACTACAGCTATGAGATTGTAGATACCGAGGATCTCTCCCGGAGCGAGCTGCGGGATTTCAATGAGCAGATGGCGGATACCGGATTTGACCTGGAGGCTGAAGAGGGAAAGATTGTAGAAGTGGAGCTTACGGTGCGTGCCGGAGAGGAAGAGGAATCAGACTCTATGGAGGTGCGCGTCGTAAAGATCGGCAGAAAGTGGTATCTGGCGGATTTCTTCTAAAAAACGGAAAGTGTAAAGAAAGCAGGGCTGGGGTTCAGTCCTGCTTTTTTCTGCCGATGCGCCGTTCGTGCTGTAGCGGGCTCTCTCAGATCCGCTCCGCAATCTTGCTGACGGCCACAAAGAGCTCCGAAATCTTAAACCAGGTGGGGTAATCGGTGATGCCGGTGACCGGAAGCCCGAAGATGGATTGGAAGGTCCGGACGGCATTTTTGGTGGCCTCTCCGTAGATGCCGTCCACTGCGATACTGGGCATAGCCGGGTAGGCGGTGAAAATCTCCTCCACCACCTGGTCAATGCTCTCAAAGGTGGTGCGTCCAAAGGACCATTTCTGGTCGTAGGCGGTGGAGCTGGTGATGGTGAAATCATAGCCCGAGTTCCGGTACCACTCCGTACACACTCGGTTCAGTGTAAAAGACAGGATCGCCAGCATGTTGGCGGTGATGGGGCTTTGGGCCAGGTGGAGTAGATCTCACTGCTGGCCACGTTCTTGATATAGTCCTTGTAGGGGACAAAATAGTTGGCGGCGGAATTGTTGGTGAGAGCCCCATCATGGACCACAATGGTCTCCGGCACCACCCGGCTGAGGACAATCTCACCGGTTTCCGCCACGATCTTGATCTTATCCTCGGCAATTTTCGGAGGAAAATCACCAAAGAGGGTGTTGGGGGGAACAGTGATCAGATTATCCGCCTCCGAAAGGGGGTGCAGGGCGGCGGACTGGAGGGAAAACTGGCCGGAAAACACCTCCGCCCCCACAATGGTCAGGGTCTGGTAGCCCTCCGCCCGCACCACCACGCTGTACTCGGCATAGGGCTGTATCTCGCTGGGGGTCATGCTCAGCTCCAGCGGCGGCGCCGGGAGGGAAAGCTCCTCCGTCTGGCCAGAGGGGTCTGTGGAGAGGGACTCCATCACCGGTGTGCCTTCCATGTCCTGGGAGGACTGGATTTCCACCTGGGCCCCGGAGATGGGCAACCCGGTGGCGTCGGAGACCACGTTTACCTGAAACGTGCCGGTGTCTGGCAGGTCCTGGCTTCTGAGAATCGGATAAATCATACGCAATCCTTGCAAAAGCATTATTATCTAGTCTATGTGGAAGCCGGGGTGATATGCTGTTTAGGGGAGAAATGCAGCCAGAACCGCCAGCACCACAGCCGGGAGCAGGTTGGCCACCCGCACCTTCTTGCCCCAGACCAGGTTCAGGCCCACGCAGAAGATCAGGATAGAGCCAACCATGGACAGGTTGAACAGTGCCGCCGGCGTCATCACCGGCTTGATCAGGCGGGCAAGGAACAGATCCCCCACAATCTCCAGCTTTCCGCCCTGGAGCCGGGCCAGGTCCCGGGCAATGGCCAGGCCCAGGCCGTTGCCACCGCTACTGCGGGAGGTATCCCCCTGGACAAAGCGTTCCATTAGCTCTTCCAGGGGAAGGTTCAGGGGGGCCTGGGAAATATTTTTGATGCACAGCTGGATTCCCGCCCCCTGTGCCTGGACATCCACGTAAACCCGGGTTCCCGGCAGGGCGTAATTGCAGACGTTCCCGTACAGGTTGGAGAGTATGCGCCAGGTTTTTTGGCCGTCCATCCAGGCATCCGGCAGTTTCTCTGGCAGCTGGGAGACCAGTTCCAGCCCCCTGGCCTCCAGGGCCTCGGCAAATTCCCCGTTGGCCTGGCGCACCATCTCCCCGAAGTCCAGCCGTTCCGGGGAGGCGGTCTCGTTTCCGGAGGTGATCTTGGCTGCGTCCAGCAGGTCCTCGGTCAGCCGCTTTAGCTGGAGGGACTTTTCCGAGAGCACCTGCAGATATCGGGCATCCTTCTCCGGAAAGTCGTTTTCCTTGTGCATCAGGCGGATGTAGATGATCATGGAGGTAAGGGGGGGCAGGTCGTGGGAGACGTTGGTGATCAGATCCACCTTCAGCCGCTCCCCCCGCATATTCTGCTCCACCATCTGCTGCACCTGCCAGGGCGCAGAAGGGCCTGAGCAGCCATGGCTCTCCGTAAATCTGGTAAACGAACCAGCGCTGTACGCCTGTGGCTGCGGCCAGATAGAGGCAGAGCCAGAGGCTGGGGGCCAGCAGCAGGAAGAGGCGGGCCGCTACCCCCAGAATCCCCAGGCCGCACACGGGCCGGATCCAGCGGGCATAGGGATCGTATTGGTCTTTGGCCCGGCGGTAGGCGTCCGCCTGGGAGAAGTCGTCCATCCATATCGTCACATCCACCTGGCTTCCCACCGGCATCACGTGGAACTGGTAATCGGCCATGGACAGGATGTTGGTTTCCGGCGCCGTGTTCAGCAGGCAGTGGTAGTAGACGGGGGCATCCGCCTTCTGGGAGGCGAATTCCAGGTTCTGGCCATTGGAAATCCATTCCTCCTCGCTGTCCCAGGGAGAGATGAGAATGCTGTAGCGGAAGTTTCGGGCAGTATGCTGACCCCAGGTGTTTAACGCGTCCCAGCTGTCCTGGGAGGGATCGCGGAGATAGGAGTCCAGCAGGGTCTCCAGGGACTGGGTGTCCTGGAGAAACTGGCTGCCGAAGGCGGAGGACTGGACAAAGTCCGGCTGCCGCAGCGGCTCCCAGCCCCACTGCTGGTACATGCGGGTGATCCAAAAGGCAGCGCCCAGGAGAACGGCGGCGCAGAGATACAGAAAGAACAACACAAGCTTGGGTTTCTGTTTCGCGTTCATGGGGCACCTCAGAGATTTTCCATCTTGTAACCCAGGCCCCAGACTGCCTTCAGATACCGGGGCTCCCGGGGATTGATCTCAATTTTTTCCCGGATATGGCTGATGTGGACCACCACCTTTTTTCATAGCCGTCAAAGGGCTCCTTCCACACCTGTTCATAGATCTGGGGGATGGAGAACACCTGGCCCTTGTGCTGGGCCAGGAACAGGAGCAGGTTGTACTCCAGCGGCGTCGGGTGAACCTGCTCCCCGTCCACGGTCACCTCCTTGGCCCGGTCGTCTATGACCAGGCCGCCTATGGCCAGGCTGCCGGCGGCCGGAAGGGAGCCCAGCTGGGTGTAGCGCCGCAGGTTGGAGCGGACCCGGGCCAGCGCCTCCAGGGGCTCAAAGGGCTTGGTGATATAGTCGTCCGCCCCGGCGTTGAGCCCCTTAATCTTGTCGGTGCTCTGGGTCTTGGCGGTGAGGAACAGAATGGGCACAGCGCTGAATTTGCGGATCTCCCGGGCGGTCATAAGCCCGTCCATCTTCGGCATCATCACGTCCAGCAAAACCAAATGAATTTCACGGCTGCGGAGGAGCTACAGGGCTTGGTGCCCGTTTTCGCAGATCAGCACTCGGTAGCCCTCCTCCTTCAGATATATTTTTAAGGAATCCCGAATGGCTTTTTCGTCATCGGTAACCAGAATCTGATACATGGTTCCCTCCTTGTTGTTCCACCGGGGCCGCGTCCACCCCGTCTCCCCTGAAAATCCAGACCGTATCCCCCATGTCCTGGCAGAGGCGGGGGAGATCCGGAATCTGCTCTTCCTTCATTATATAGGATTGCCCGGCTTGGGTAAAGAGGAGCAGATCATCCATAAAGCGGTTGTGAACCGGCCGGAACAGATAGATCATATCCGGGTGTTGAGCGTGGGCCTCCTCCGTCACCCCCGGTACAGGGCGGGAAGCGGCTGGCGGGTGAAAAGCGGCAGCAGCAAAGGCAGCAGGAGAAGGCCGGTGGCAGCGGCGGGAACAGCAGGAGGCCTGTGTTCTGGAGCGCCGCCTGATCCCAGAGGCGGATCCGGTTGCACAGGATGGAGAGGGAGGCCACGGAGCCATCCCCGCCGCCTAGGCCCCGGTAGCCGTCAAAGACGTGCCCCCAGGCAGCGGAGGGATGTCCACAGCCAAAGGGCCAGGGCAAAGAGCAGGCAGTAATAGTGGGTCATGGCGGCCAGAAAGAAGGCTCCGGCGCCAAGGCCGGCAGGCTGGGGCAGCAGCCAGGGGAGGTGGGCGCAGAACAGGAGGAGCACGGCCAGGTTGGCCAGCTCATACATGCGGATGAACAGGCTCATATCCAGGGAGAGAAAGGAAAAGGTCCCCAGCAGGCAGGCCAGGCAGCCGGCCGAGCGGCTGCCGCTAAAGGCGGCGCCCAGCAGAAGAATCAGTGTACAGAGCAGCAGAGCTGTTTTCCGTTTCATGGCATTCCCCTTCCTCTCCGTCTTTCCGGCTATCTTTCTGGAAATGATCCTAGCAGACAGGGGTAAGGCTGCCACCCGGAAAGTGGTTAAGATTTGGTTAGCATTCTGCAGCTCCGGCAGGCTCCCTGGAAATGCGGGTTCCCTTTGCAGCCTTCCTGTGGTATACTCAGAACACGTGGCAGCGGCAGGGCTGCCGGGGAGACGGGAGGAGGTATGGAAGGGTGGAACCTACTGTCAGCGTTATTGTGCCGGTGTACAATGGGGAAAAGACACTGCGCCGCTGTGTGGACAGCATTTTGAACCAGGAATATACGGATTTGGAATTGATTTTAGTGGATGACGGCAGCCGGGACGGCTCCGGGGCCATCTGCGATTCCTACCGGGCCCTGGATGCCCGGGTGCAGGTGATCCACAAGGCAAACACCGGCGTTTCCGACAGCCGGAACCGGGCCCTGGACTTGGCCCGGGGCACCTATCTGCAGTTTCTGGACAGCGATGACTGGATTACGCCGGACGCCACCAAGCTGCTGGTCCGGGCGGCGGAGAATCACCGGTGTGATCTGGTAATTGCGGATTTTTACCGGGTGGTGGGAGAACGGGTCTCCCGCAAGGGGGACATCCAGGAGGACGCGGTGATGGACCGGGAGAAATTTGCCGGTTATATGATGAAAAGCCCGGCGGATTACTATTACGGGGTGATCTGGAATAAGCTGTACCGGAGGGAGCTGGTGGAGCGGCACCGGCTGCGGATGAACCCGGAAATCCAGTGGTGCGAGGACTTTCTGTTTAACCTGGAGTACATCCTGCACGCAGAGACCTTCTACGCCCTCCAGACCCCGGTGTACTACTATGTGAAGACCAAAGGCTCTCTGGTGGCCCGCAATACGTCCATTGCCAACAGCGTGCGGATGAAGCGGATGGTGTTTGCCTATTACAACAATTTTTACAAGCACGTGCTGGATCCGGAGGACTATGAGAAAAAACGCCTGCAGATTTACCGTTTCCTGGTGAATGCGGCCAAGGATGGACTGGTGCTGCCGGCGGCCCTGCCGGGAAACTGGAAGCTGGGGGAGGAGCGGAGCAGTGTCTGCCTGGCTGCGGCGGAGCGGGAAGGCTTTCTGGCAGAGGAATACCGGAGCCGGAAGCTGATGGACCGCTGCCTGGAGTCGGTGGCGCTGAAAAACAAGCTGGCGCTGGCGGAGACCCGGCTGCTGCTGTGCCTCAGCTACCTGCGGGAGGCGGGAAGCCGGAAGGAGATGGCGGATTTTGCCGGGGTAACGCCCCGGAGCCTGAACCTGTCCCTCCAGAAGCTGGCGGCCAGAGGCCTGATCCGGGTGGAAAGCGGCCGGGGGATCCGGGTGACCTTCCTGCCGCCGGCGGAACCGGTGCTGAACCAGCTGGCAGAGGCCCAGAACGATTACGATCAGATGCAGTTTGCGGGTCTGACCCGGGAAGAACAGATCCAGTATGCGGTTCTCTTGGAAAAAATCCAGGGCAATGTCCGGGAAGCACTTCTGAAAAATATAAAAAAAGTGTGAACATTTGATCCGGCTATTGACAGACAGACACTTTTGTGCTAATTTCTTAATTAATGACACAGTGTCAGTTTGTTGAGACTGGTTTGTCAGAGTGAAAAGAAACAGTATAGTTGAATGGAGAAACGACAGATGGCGAATAAACCGACGGTTTTATTCGCCATCCTTTGAGCCGACTGTTAGCACTCGATTCAAATGACTGCTGACAAAAGAAAGGAGTTTGATGCGTTATGTTGATTCGGCCTGTTTACGATATACTGCTTTTGCCTGACGTATCCTACTATTTTAAAAAGGATTTCTTTGCCGGCTGGGGCAGCGACACCCTGGAGACCGGGGAGGAGATCCTGTTTATCCAGCTGAAGGGGGAGAAGCCGGACAACGCCTATGCGCCGGATGACTTTTATCCCATTGGCATCTCCGCCCGGGTGGAAGGCATCAGCGAGGGCGAGAACATTCAGGTGCGTACCCTGGAGCGGGTGGACCTTTCGGATCTGGAGTTTCAGGATGGCCAGGTGACCGCCACGGCCACCATCCGTCCGGAGATTCTGGATATGACTGAGGAGGAAGAGAAAGAGGAGTTCAGCCGTCTGCGGTCGGCCCTGCTGAAGTTTGTGCAAGGATACCAGTGGGGGCTATGGGCCCGGAGCTTTATTCTGCAGCGGAAGAATGTGAACGATATTGCCTGCGCCCTCAACGATTACCTGAACCTGTCCCCGGAGGAAAAGTACGCCATTCTGGCGGTGGATTCCCGCCGGGAGCGGTACGGCCTGATTGCCAAGGCCATCAATGAGTTTATTGAGGTGGCCAAGGTCTCTGCGGAGGCCCAGAGCGCCCAGAAGGAAACCCAGGAGCAGCTGTACCGGGAGGCGGCGCTGAAGAAGCAGATCGACTATCTCCAGAAGGAACTGGACGATATGCACCCGGAGAATGTGTCCGACGTCCGGAAGTTTGAGAAGAAGATCGCCAAGGCCGGCATGAACAAGGAGGCCAAGCGGGAGGCAGAGAAGGTGCTGAACCGGATGCGCCAGGAGGGCAAGGAAAGCCACGAGTACGGGCTGCTCTACGATTACCTGGACTTTGTGACCAGCCTTTCCTGGAAGGCACCCTCGGCTCCCAAGATTGACCTGCACAAGGCGGAGGAGATCTTGGATGAGGATCACTACGGCCTGAAGAAGGTGAAGGAGCGGATCATCCAGCAGCTGGCGGTGATGG
>CAZSAF010000073.1:0-11790 GCA_964604605.1 uncultured Lachnospiraceae bacterium | reverse complement strand
CCCTGGCAAGGGCAGGACGGCCAGTATCTGGCAGTGCCGGAGGAGGCGGACTGCCCTTGCCGCCGTAAAGGCAAACGCCTACGGCCACGGCACCGTGGCCGTCTCCCGGACGCTGCAAGATGCCGGCGTCCGCCACTTTTGCGTGGCCTCCGCTGAGGAAGGCATACAGCTGCGAAGGGCCGGCATCACCGGGGAGATCCTGATTCTGGGCTGCACTGCCCCGGAGATGCTGGGGGAGGTCCGGGAGCACCGCCTGACCCAGACGGTGGTGGACGCCGCTTACGGCCAGCTGCTGCAGCGGTGGGCGGACCGAACCGATTCTTCCGCTATCACGGCACCGGCCTCCTCCCTGGCAGCTTGCAAGCCTTCCTACGCAGCACCGCTGCTGATCCATGTGGCGGTGGACACCGGCATGCACCGGCTGGGGGAGCCCTGGGAAAACCGAGAAGCCCTGGCCGGCCTCTGGCAGCTGCCGGCTCTGCGGATCACCGGCCTGTTTTCCCATCTGTGCGTCTCGGACAGCCTGCGGGAGGAGGACATTGCCTTTACCCGGCTGCAGGTCCGGCGCTTCCGGGAGACGGTATCCGCCCTCCACCGCCGGGGGCTCTCTGGCTTTGTCTGCCATCTGCAGGCCAGCTACGGGATCCTCAACGCCCCGGCTTTCTTCCCGGCGCCCGTCATCCCCTCCCCCCCCCGCTCTCCCTGGACCTGGCCCGGCCGGGTATTGCCCTCTACGGCTGCCTCAGCAGCCCGGGGGACCATCCTCTGCTGCCGGCTTCCCTGCTGCCGGTACTGTCCCTGAAAGCCCGGGTGGCAGCGGTAAAGCACCTGCAGCCCGGGGAGTCCGCCGGATACGGACTGGACTACATGGCGGATCGGGAAGCTACCCTGGCCGTCCTTGCCATTGGCTATGGGAACGGGTTCCCCCGCTCCCTCTCCGGCGGAAAAGGCTCCGTGCTCATCCAGGGCCAGGAGGCTCCCATAGCCGGACGGATCTGCATGGACCAGCTGCTGGCGGATGTAACTCGCATCCCCGGCGTATCCCCCGGCCAAGAGGCGGTGCTCATCGGCACCTGCGGCGGCAAAACCCTCTCAGCGGAAATCCAGGCCCAGCGGGCCGGAACCATCTCCAACGAGCTGCTGAGCCGGCTGGGGGGAAGGCTGCCCCGGCTGCTGTGTAAATAGCAGGGGGACTATCTGCACGGTTTTGCAATCTTTCCCCGCAAAAATGTATGCCTCTTGCAAGAATTTTTTCTTTGTGTTATGCTTCTATGGAAAAGATTACCCATGAGTATACAGAAGAGGTGCCTTATGACCAAAAACATTCCCCGCTATATAAAAATCAAAGATGCGATTGTAAACTCCATCCAGAAAGGGGATCTGCTGCATAATGGACGTCTTCCATCCGAAGAAGAACTGGCCAATATTTACAATGTAAGCCGGACCACCGTCCGCAGCGCTCTCCAGGCATTGGAAGCAGAAGGCTTGGTAACCAAAAAGCATGGTAGTGGAAATTTTGTGCATCTTGAGGGAAATTTTACTGCAAAAAATGCTACCTTTGCCCTTCTTCACACGGAAGAGAATGCAGCGCCGATTATGACCGAATGTGTTGCTCACCAAATATTTTTGGAGGAAAATGTTGCCAAGAAGCTAAATGAAAAGCCGGGGATTTTGGCTCTAAAAATCATCAAACGGTTTCAAGATCACGGCGTGGAAGAAAGCTGCACCATTGAACAAATTCCCTTGCGCTATATAAAAATTATGCCGCAGGCACAAGAGATTCCGGAATCCCTTTACGATTTCACCACCCGTTTCTGTGGCTTGGAAATCAAAAATATTGTCACGGAAATCTCTGCGGTCCATGAACCGGAAGAAATTTTTGAAAATCCGGATTTTCCCATCCTCCGCATGGAGGAAATTTTCAAGGATACCAACGGACGGAATATTGTCTATTCCAATTATTATACCAACTCTTCCAAAGTCCGCATACAGGTAATCCGCAACCGCCCTCCCCAGTTCTGGAAAATCCGATAGGCCTATCACAAAAACTTCCGCCTGGCAGCCAAATAGCTGTCTCAGGCGGAAATTCTTTTGCTTTGCAAAAAAGAACTCATGCTAAAGATTACTTACAACTCATTGTTTTACCGGCAGCTTCTGAGGAGTATGAACCAGCAACTCCGGCTCGTCATCAATCCGGATGCAGTCGCCGAACATAATCCCCACATCTTCCCGAAATCCAGGGTCAAAGATGTCACAGTTCATTCCTACTACCATGTTTTTCTCAAATACCGTATCCAACTGGGCCTCTGTGACTCGTTTGGCGGGAGGAACCATTGTCTCATCGTTGGCCATATAGATACACTTTGGAGGTTCTGGTGAGCCAATACCGTGCCCATGAAATCCCAACTCTAAAATTCCATAGTGGTATTTCTCCAAAACCGCCCGCTCTGCCTCCATAGCTTCCCGGAAGGTATGTCCAGGCCTCAGATAGGGAAGGGCGGCATACAGGCATTCCACTCCGGCTTCGTACAAAGCTTCATACTCCTTTGGCGGTGTCCCTATACATACGGTAAATTCCGCTGCGCTCATATATCCGCCATAGCTAACATGGGTTTCCGAAATAATGGTATCCCCTGAACGGAGAACCCGCATAGAAGGGCTCATATCCGCATCCAAGCCATGAAGAAGATGCTGGAAATACGGAGACTGAATCGGACCGGAGTGCAAAAGATTGAATCCCTGCGATTCCCCTCCCTCTGCCAACATGGTGCGCATCATAGCCGCATACACCTCCGATTCCCGGACACCTTCGCCTGCACTTTCTATTTTTGCCTCCAACACCTTATGATGGATTTCCCCTGCTTTCCGTAAAAATGCAATCTCATCCATGCTCTTGACTCCTCGCATACGGAACAAAAAGGGGGAAGCATCTACGATTTCCACATCCGCCATTTCTTGCTGCACTGTCTGAAAAACATCATAAGGCATATTTTGATACTGAACCGTATTGGCACCGGATACCAAGCCCAAGCGCCGCAGTGGTACAACTTTCTTCCGAATCTGCTGAAGCACACTGTGGATTCCATCGTTAAAATAACACTCGGTCACCCAGCGATGCGCCAAAAGACAGGGATGAATCGGTTGTGTCATGTGCCAGGGCTCCGCATACAAGGCGGGTGCTCCTTCCCGCGGAAAAATCAGAAACCCGCCGTGCCTGGGCGCGCAGTTGGACAAATAGCGGAAATTTCCCATCCCCAGTCCAAAAGTCATATCGTTTCCCACCACTAGAAGGCAATCCAGTTCCTGCTCTATCATCCAATGACGCACGACTTTCCAACGCCGGTCCCGTTCTCGTATAGGCATCTGCGGCAGGTTTTCATAGAGCTCCTGCGTTGGTTGGTAATTCATAAAAATCATCCTCTCTTCCTTGATGGTCATATAGCAAATATGCCCTCTGCAATTTCTCTGTCACCAGCGTTTACAGACTCTCTTCGGGTTTGGCAAATCCTCCTCTTTCAGGACAGCCCCTTCTCCCCAAACCAATTTTCCATTATGGTATACCTGGTAAATCTTGCCGGTATTGCGAATATCCACAGATGGATCCTGACTCAAAATCAGAAAATCCGCATAGGCTCCTGCCACAATCTGGCCGATTTCTCCATCCATTCCCAGCACACGCGCATTGTTCCATGTGGCAGTCCGGATTGCTTCCAATGGAGTCATGCCAAAACTTTCGACATATTCATCCATCTCTCCATGTAGAGAAATCCCCCAAGGCGTGGCCGGTGCTCCACAGTCGGTACCACAGGAAATAGGAACACCCATCTGGTATGCGAAACGAAAGACATCCACTATATGGTCAATACCACTTCCTCCAATTTTCTTGGCCACCCGAACATCCTCATTGCGCCGGGGAATCACCACTGTGGGGCAAAGCCATACCTGTTTGCGACACATTTTTTCAAACAGCTCCCTGTAGCGTGGAACCTCCGCATACTCACTGGCGCACATCATCAAGTGGTGCACCTCATCTGCCCCCACATCTACTACTGCCAACGCCGTTTCCAACGTCTCCACATGGCAGGCTGTGCGTTTTCCCTGTTTATGCGCTTCCTCAATAATCGCCTCTACAATCGGCATGGGAATCGGCGGCAACGTCCGCGGCCAGACGCTGTGATGCCCCACAGAGATCAGAATTTTGATAAAATCCGCTCCCTGTTCCACAAATTCCCGCACCATCTGCCGCCCTTCTTCCGGGGTCTGAGGATAAGCGCCGCAATTTTGTATGGTTCCAGGGTTGTCTCCCCAGACAGTAGCCGCCGGATGGCTTTCCTGGCTCATAAAGTGCTTGCCGCATGCTATGACTCGGGGGCCGCGTAGCTTGCCGGCATTTACCTGATCCCGAAAATCCAGCACGTCTTCCATCCAATCTCCACAGCTTCGCACAGTGGTGACACCATTGGCCAGGCACAAATTCCGCATATCCCGGTAAGAATCGGTTTCCTCCGCACTGGCAATTCCCTTTCGGTATCCATTTCCAAAATGTACATGTGCATCAATCAGACCCGGCAGCAAAAACCGCCCTTGCAGATCCACAATCTCCGCATCCTCCGGAATCGCTATTTTTCTTCCAATAGCAAAAATTTTCTCTCCATCCACCAATACCCTCTGACAAGGCCGGGGCGCCGCCCCGGTTCCATCAATTACAGTTGCATTTACTAACGCAATCATCTTGCCTTCACCTCCTAACGAAAGAACACAAGCCCCAATCCATACCCCAGGGATATGGTAAGCAGGAAGCAGATAATTACAGAGAGCGCTCCGGTCCGCAGCTGTACCTTTTGGATGTTCCACTCATCTGCCACCAAATAACCCAACAGCGCAAATCCCGAAGGAAAAGTCACTGCGTAACCAGCACTGGAGCACACCATGGTAGCCAAGGCTGCCGCCGGAATTCCCATACTAGCGGCCTGCGGAACCAGTACGCTGATTCCCAGGGTGGTAATCGGTGTATTGCTGGAAAAATTGGTTGCAAAAGCCATGATAAAACAGACCACCACCACAAATCCCCAAGCTGGAAGAGAAATGCTGTTGACCAACTGTGCCACCCAGTCATTAAATCCCGTTCCCGCATTACTAAGCATGGTAGCCAACGAGCGGGCACAGCTCATGACCAGCACAACACCCCAGGGTACGCTCTTGAACGCCTCTTTAAAATTTAACAGAGGCTCTCCGTCAATATGGATCAGACACATGGCAACCAATCCAACCAAGGCCACTGAGACAGAAGTTTGCTCATCCAGCCAGGTGGTAAATCCCCAGTCCGGCACCAGCATATCCAGAAAGCTGGGCAGAATCCAGAACAAAACAATTAGCATATAGATTCCAACAACCCACTTTTCTCTCCGATCCATAGGTTTTGGCTTATTGCCCATGAGTGCTACATAGTCAATTTGCTTCATCTTGGTGACATCCGGCTTTTCCAAATAGCGATAGATGAGAAATGTCAAAAACAAAGTCAGCAGCGATACCGGGATCATAATCAGCATGGACTGAATCAGCGGCATGGAGGCGTCTCCCATAACTCCGGAATACAAAGCCAGACTCTTATACACATTGCCGTGGGCAATCGGCGTCGCAATCTGGCTGGTCAAACATCCAATGGTAGTCCCTATCACCATCAATGCCGGATATTTCTCGCCTTTTTCAAATCCCACACGCTCAAAAATGGAATATGCTACGCCATATAGGAAAATTCCCACCGTTGCCGTCTCTACCACCATACCCAAAACGTAAGCCAATAGCATCCAAGCCAGTAGAAAAGTCCACGGACTCTTTCCCACAATTTTTCTTGTCATGAACCAATAGCCAAAACGTGCCATAAAGCCGGATGTTTTAAGGGCATAGCACAGCAAAATGCTCAATAAAACAAACACCACCAGCCAATCCCCCATGGTAATGGCCGTTACCTCCCAGATCCCGTGGGAACCTCCCAGCAGTTCTTTGGCTGGTCCAGCCAAACTAAGCCAGGTGGCAAATACACCCCAGGTTGTTCCTACTGTAGAGAAAATAAATGCAGACCCCAACAGCGCACCAATTACTGCCATTCCGGCAGAAGTCAAAGGTGCCGGAGCCGGAATGAAACGAAATCCAAAACAGATCAGCAGTCCAATCACATCGCACCAGGTAATTCCCAGAAAAAGTTCACCCTTTTTTCGTTTTCCTTTCTCCATGTGTTCCTCCTTTTCTTTTCAACCTTCACATAATCCGTTGCTTAGCTACACTCGCAAGACGTCCTACGACTTAAAAATATCATCATCCAACATATTTGTCAATCTATTATTGAATTTTCTTTTTATATTTCTTTTAATCGATTATTTTTCCTTTATTTTGTTTTTGATAGCTTGACTTTTCCTGTCTATTGAATTATGATAAAAGCAAACTCATTGGACGTCTTATGAGCAGGAGGAAATTTATGCCCCGTTTAAAGCCTTTGGTTTTTGAAGAACTCACGCCAGAACAACAACAGGTATATAAGATTCTCGGAAGTACACGTGGCGGAATCGTCAGCGGACCCTTTATTCCCCGCATCCAATTTCCAGCACTTTGTCTGGATCTTCAAAAAGTCAATGACCGAATCCGTCTACATACATCTTTTGAGAAAGCCGATTTTGAGCTAATCGTTCTTTTAGTTGCTCGTCGATTCAGTTCCAACTATGTCTGGGGCGTTCACGCAGTTCATGCAGCAGAAGCCGGTGTTCCACAGGAGATCATTCAGTCGATCAATGAAGAACAATCTCCCTCTCTGTCCAGTCCGATCAGCAGTCTGATCTTCCAACTTGCCAATGTACTGACGCTTCGGCAAGTAGTTCCCTCATCGCTTTACGACCAGGCGCTTTCGGTTCTTGGCATGCAGCGCCTTACCGAGATCGCCACAATCGTGGGTTTTTATTCCATGGCAGCTGTAACCGTCAATACCTACGACATTCCAGCCAAAGAAGGAACGCCCTCATTATCCCTGCTGGATAAACCGGAAAAGGAGCGTTTTGGGGGGACTCAGCCGGCTCCCACCGAGTCTCGGATTGCTCCCCTGGTCTACGAAGACCTATCAGAAGAACAAAAACGGCTTTATCGGGATATTGGGCGTACCAGAAATGGGCACGTAGGAGGAGCTTTTTCCGTATGGATTCGGGATCCGGAACTATGCCGGCCCCTGTTGGCCGTCAGCGACCGACTTCGGACAGAATCACTCCTAGACCCGCCAATAAAGGAAATACTGGATTTGGTGACTGCTCGTCGATTCCATACGGCTCTGTTTTGGGGAACTCATGTTCGAGATGCACAAAATGTTGGTATTTCACTGGAGGACATCCAGGCAATAAATGAAGGGAAAATGCCTTCTTTTGGTGAAGAATCCCATTGTCTGACTTACCAGACAGCCCAGCATTTGTTGGATGGAGGGGTTTTGAAGAAAGAAATCTATGAAAAAGCCCTTGCCCTGTGGGGGCAGGACCGGTTAACAGAGATTGCTACGGATATTGGTTTTTCTGTAATGCTTTGCACGCTGATTAACTGTTTTGCCCTCCCTGCCAAACCGGGAGCGTATCCACTAAAATAATTCTCAACGTATCCCCTCTGTCATAATTGTCCCATCCCCTGAATAGAATATACAAAAACTCTCAGGGGAGGGAAGGGATGCTTCCAGCGGCGTCTACACCAGCTCGCTGACGGTGGGAAGCCAGATTCTGGCCAACCAGAGCACAGAGAACATTGTGATTCCGGAGAATCAGAAATATACCTCTGCGGCCCTGCTCCAGGCCATTGAGGACGTGCTGGCCAAGGCGCAGTAAACCGGGAGTCTCGCAGAGCGTTTTTCGACTCATAGAAAAGGAAGTTCCGGCAGAAAAAGGTCCTGGGGGAGGGGTACTTCCCTTCCCACAGGACCTTTTTTTCTGTTCACAAATCCGTCTCCCGCACCTGCCGCCGGATCTCCAGCACCTGGAATGGCGCCACGGAAAGCTCCCGGATCCCCAGCCGCAGCAGCGGAACCGTGTACGCCGGATCCCCGGCCAGGTCTCCACAGACGCCGACCCAGATGTCGGCCCGGGCAGCAGCTGCCGCCGTCTCCTCCACCAAGCGCCACACCGCCGGATGGCATCCGGCAAAATATCCTGCGGTACGGGCGTTCTGCCGGTCCGCCGCCAGGGTGTACTGGGTCAGGTCGTTGGTGCCGATGCTGAAGAAATCCACCAGCCCGGCCAGCCGGTCCCCCAGTAGGGCGGCGGCAGGGGTCTCCACCATGATGCCCTGCTCCACCTGCCCCACCGGGATCCCTTCCTGTTCCAGCTCCGCCCGCACCTGGGCGGACAAATTCATAACCTGCCGCAGCTCCTCCTCCCCGGCAATCATAGGATAGAGAATGGCTGCCCGGCCGTAGGCGCTGGCCCGGTAGATGGCCCGCAGCTGGGTCCGGAACACCTGGGGCCGGGCCAGACAGAAGCGGATGCCCCGGCACCCCAGCGCTGGGTTTTCCTCCGCCTCCAGAGGCTCATAAGGCAGCTGCTTGTCCGCACCAATATCCAGGGTGCGGATAACCACCTGCCGCCCTTCCATGGACTCTACTGCCTGCCGGTAGACCGCAAGCTGCTCCTCCTCCGTGGGCCAGTGGTCTGCCTCCTGAAACAGCAGCTCCGTGCGGAACAGGCCAATGCCGTCGGCCCCCTGAGCCAGGGCCGCCTCCAGATCCGAACGGTTCCCCACATTGGCACACACGGAAACCTGTCGGCCGCCTCGGGTGACGCTGGGCTGCTCCCGCAGGCGCCGCAACTCCTCCTGGCGCTGCTGTTCCGCCGCCTGCCGCTGCTCCAACTCTTCCCGCTGCTCCCGTGTGGGGTTCAGAATCAGGAGGCCCCGCTCCGCATCCAGAGCCGCAGGACACCCCTCCCACTCCGCCACCGGCTTTGCCTCCAGGGCCACCACCGCCGGCAGGTTCCGGCTCCGGGCCAAAATGGCGGTGTGGCAGTGGAGAGAACCCTGGGAAATCACCAGGCCCAGGATCCGATCCGGGTCCATCTGGGCGGTCTCACTGGGCGTCAGATCCTCCGCAGCCAGAATGCAGGGCTCCTCCGGCAGCGGCTGCTGTCCCCGGTGCTGCAGAATCCCCACCACCTGGCCGGCCACATCCCGCAGATCCGCCGCCCGGGCAATCCATTCCGCCTCCTCCAGGGCCTCCAGCTGTTCTGCCAGCCTCTCTCCGGCCTGGTGGGCAGCCCATGCGGCGGAAGCCCTCTCCCTCTCCAGGATTTCCCCCACCGTCTCCTGGAAAAGCGGATCCTCCAGCAGCATCCGGTGACCGAAAAACACCTGGGCTTCCTCCTCCCCCAGGCTTTCCCGGGTCCGCTGTTCCAGCGATTCCAACTCCTGTGCCGCCTGGGCGCAGGCAGCCTGAAAGCGCTGCCGCTCCTGTTCCGGATCCCCGGTCCCAGCCTCCCGTTCCGGCGTCCGCTCCCGCCTCCAGACATGCAGTTTTCCCAGGACAATCCCCGTTCCTACGCCAACTCCCCGGAATACGGTCATACATTGCTCCTTTCCCGCCCTTGCCAAACCGGCAAAACTGTATTATTCTTGGATTGAAATTCCTTTTTGATACCCGTACATCCAATCACGGACCAGGAAAGCCCTCGGCTTGCTCCGCGCTGCGGGCATCCCGACCGGGCTTTCTGAGTAAACAGGTGACCCACTATGGAATATTACGGAACCCTGGGGCCCGGCTGCAAGGAGCCGGAAACCCTGAAACGCATGCTGCGGGCCGGCATGACCGGCCTGCGGCTTAATCTCTCCCACGGCGCCCTGCCCCGGCAGGCCTCCTTTCTGGCCGCCTGGCAGCAGGCCAAAGAAGAAACCGGGAGCAACGCCGGCCTCATGCTGGATCTGGAGGGGCCGGAGCTGCGCATTGGCACATTGCCGGAGCCACTGCTCCTCTCCCCGGGCGAAACGCTGCTTTTTGGAGACGGCGGCATTCCCATTCCGCCGGCGCTGCTCCCCTGGCTGACGCCGGGGCAGGAGGTACGCCTGGATGACGGCAAACTGCTGCTCCAGGTGGAGGCCGGCGGAAACACAGCCGCCACCTGCCGGGTGATCCGGGGCGGCCGCCTCTCCTCCCGGAAAAGCCTGGCCCTTCCCGGCAGCCCGGTGCGTCTGCCGGTCCTCACCGAGGCCGACCGGGAAAACCTGCGCCTGGCCTCCCAGGCCGGCGTCACCGGGGTCATGCTGCCCTTTGTCCACGCCCCGGAGGACATCCGGGAGCTGAAGCAGGCCCTGGAGGAGGCCGGTGTCCCCCAGCTGCGGATTTTTGCCAAGCTGGAGGACGCAGAGGGGCTCCGCCGCCTGCCGGAACTGGCGCCCCTGAGCCATACCATCGTCATTGCCCGGGGAGATCTGGGCAACGCCCTGAAGCCCTGGGAGCTTCCCCGGGCGCAGAAAGAGGCGGCCCGGATCTGCCGCCTCTGGAACACTCCGTTTCTGGTGGTAACCCAGCTGCTGGACTCCATGGAACAGCGGCCGGTTCCCACCCACGCCGAGGTGCTGGACATTTTCAACGCCGTGCTGGACGGTGCCTCCGCCCTGATGCTCACCGGCGAGACCGCCGCCGGGAGGTACCCGGTCCAGGCCATGGACATACTGGTGAAAACCGGGGAGGAAGCCCTCCGCTACCGGGCCGAATGCTGCTGTCCCTTTACAGGCCGTTGACCACGTGCTCCGGCCGCTCCCCTTTCGCCACCCGCGCCAGGTTTTCCCAGACCATCCGGTGGGCCCGGGTAAAGGTGCCCACGGTGATCCCGCCCACATGGGGGGAGAGCACCAGCCGCCCGGGGCAGTCCGCCGGCAGGGAGGCCAGGGGATTATCCGCAGCCACCGGCTCCGGGTACAGGGTATCCAGGCCGGCGCCGGCCAGGCGGCCGGACAGCAGCGCCCGGCGCACCGCCTCATGGTCCATCAGCTCCCCACGGGCCGTGTTGATCAGATACGCCCCCGGCTTCATGGCTTCCAGAAAAGTTTCGTTCACCATGCCCCGGGTCTCCTCCGTCACCGGCACGTGGAGGCTGACCACATCACACCGGGCCAGCAGCTCCTCCCGGGATGCCCACTGAACGCCCAGGGCCTCCTCCACCGCCGGTTCCGCCCGATGATGGCTGTAATACAGGATCCGGCAGCCGAAGGCAGCCAGCAGCCGGGCCGTGGCCTTCCCAATATCGCCCAGGCCATAGATGCCCACCTGGCAGTCCCCCAGCTCCCGGATGCCTTCCACCATCCCCCGTTCCTTCACCTGAATCTGGCGTCCTTCCCGGACCGCCCGGTCCCCGGACACCACATCCCGCAGCAAGCCCAGCATCAGCAGCACCGCCTGCTCCGCCACCGCGCCGGCGTTGACGCCCTTACAGTTGCAGACGTAGATGCCCTGCTCCCGGGCCGCCTTACCGTCAATGGCGTGGTAAGCCACTCCCTCGGAATGGATCAGCTTCAGGTTGGGCATACAGCGGATCAGGTCTTTGGATACCGGGGAGATGGCATCTGCCAGCAGAAACTCCGCATCCCCGCCGGCCTGCAAAATGTCCTCCTGGGATGCCCCCCGGGGGCAGACCACCATCTCCACCTGCCGGGTAAAAGAATTGTCCGGGCGGTACTTGGCCGCCCGAACCGGATCGCCGATCACCAATAGCTTCATAACTGATCCTCCTGCTCTTCCAGCTCCTCCAGGGCCTCCACTTCCCCCAGCCAGATCCGGCTGGA
>CAZSAF010000072.1:0-11868 GCA_964604605.1 uncultured Lachnospiraceae bacterium | reverse complement strand
CGGCGAGTGGGAGGTAAACAGGGACAGGGCCGCCACAATCAGGAAGATCACCAGTCCCGTCACATCCTTGACGCTCTTGCTCCAGAGGCCCAGCAAGGTACTGGCAATCAGGGCGCAGACACAGACGGAAATGCCGCCCAGGGCATGCTGCACATACGGGTTATCCTGGAAATTCTGCAGGCAGGCCGCAATAATGGTAATGATGATGATACAGGGGGAGACCACTCCCAGGGCCGCCGCCACGCCGCCCGGGATCTTCTTCCGGTGATACCCGATAAACACGGCGATATTCACCGCGATAATCCCCGGCAGGCCCTGGCTCACCGCATAGTAATCCAACACCTTTTCCTTGTCCGCCCACTGGTACTTCTGTACCACTTCCCGCTCCAGGATCGGCAGCATGGCGTAGCCGCCGCCGAAGGTCACCAGTCCCATCTTGAAAAAGGTCAGGTAAAGGCGCAGAAGGGAATCATTGTCTTGCTTTAGATCGCTCATGCCACAGTCTCTCCTTCCCGGCCGGACGTTCGGTCCGCTTCCGCAAATCATTGTAGCATAGCTTTTGTAATATAAATAATATTGTTTTTATCCCGCAGCAATACAAATTTTATTTCGCTCATCCGCACGTCCGCATTCTCCGAAACCGGAAAGCAATCTAAAAAAACTGCATATCCAGAAAGTCACGGGCCGCTGCCGGCAGCCCCCGCCCCTTCTTCCAGATCAGGACAATCTGGGTGACCAGCTCCTCCTCCCGCAGCTTCTGTACCCGCAGGCCGTCACAGAAGCTTTCCATCGACTGGGGAAATACGGCGGTGGCCAGTCCCGACCGGGCCCAAAGCAATGCCTCCCGGGCGTCATCGCAGATACAAAATACGTCCGGCACAAGCCCGCGGGACTGGAAGGCATCCCGGATCAGCTTTTCATATCGGCGGTAGAGAACCAGCGGGCTGCTCTCCAGATCCGGCAGGCCGATTGTCCCTCCTCCCTCTGCCCGCAGCTGAAAGGAAGACACGGCCACCATGGGCTCGGAGCGCAGGATCCTCGATTCCACTGCTTCCAGGCGCAGCGGCGTCCGCGCCACCGAAACATCAATGATCCCCTCCAGCAGATAATTGTACAGGTCAAAGGTAATGCCGTCCCGGATCTCAAAATTCACATCCGGGCAGGCCCGGGCAAATTCAATGAAATAGGGCATCATCACCTCGGCGGTGGTGGGCGTAACGCCAATACGCAGAGTCCGTTTTTTCCCAGTCTGGGAGACCTCCTGAGCCGCCGATTGCGCGTAGCTCAGAAGGTTCCCGGCCCGCTCATACAGAAGCTTTCCCGCTTCCGTCAGCACCACGCCCTGGCTGGTCCGCTCAAACAGCTTCACCTGCAGCTCCCCCTCCAGCTGCCGCAGCTGATAGCTTAACGGCGGCTGGGACATGTTCAGGTGCCGGGCCGCCTCGTTGATGCTGCCGGTATCAGCAATCTTGCGAAAATATTCCAGCTGTTTCAGTTCCATGTTTTTCTTCCTCTGGCCAGTGAAACCACGGTCTCAATCCCCCGGGTGCCGGGGAACATGTCCACGCACTTGACCCGCTCCGCCCGGTATCCGGCAGCCAAAAACTCCTCCAGTTCCCGGGCCAGGGACGTGGGCTTGCAGCTGATATAGACCATCCGCTCCACCCCGTAGGAGAGGATCTTTCCCAGTGCCTTGGGATGGATCCCTTCCCGGGGCGGGTCCAGCACAATCCACTGTGGTTTTTCCTCCAGGGTATCCAGCACCTTCAGCACATCCCCGGCGATAAACCGGCAGTTGGCCAGGCCGTTTTCCTCCGCGTTCTTCCGGGCGGCTTCCACCGCCTCCTCCACAATCTCCACGCCAATCACCTGCTCTGCCACCGGCACCAAGATCTGGGCAATGGTGCCGGTGCCGCTGTACAGGTCAAAGACGGTTCCCCCCCGGATCTCTCCTAGAAACTCCCGGGCCGTCCGGTACAGTACCTCCGCTCCCGCTGAGTTGGTCTGGAAGAAAGAGAAGGGCGTAATCCGGAACCGAAGCCCCAGCAGCTCCTCGTAAAAATAATCCTGGCCGTACAGCAGGTGCAAGGCGTCACACCGGACCACATCCGCCACGCTGCCGTTTTCCCCGTGGAGAATCCCGGCGATGGAGCCCTCCAGAGGCAGGGCCAGCAGCCGGGAGACAAAATCCGCCTCCACCGTATACCCCGGGGCTGTCACCAGTAGAATCAGGATTTCTCCGGTCTTCCAGCCCTTGCGGACCACCAGATGGCGCAGAATGCCCCGGCGCTGCATTTTCTGATAAAAGGGCACCTGCTTTTCTGTAAAATAGTCCAGCGTTTCCCGAAGAATCCGCCGGTAGTCCGCATCCACAATCCGGCAACCGTCCACGGTGATAATATCGTAAAAGCTGCCCCGGCGGTGGAGGCCCAGGGTCATGGGGCCTCCCTTGATCTCATCCCCAAAGGAAAACTCCATTTTATTCCGGTATTCCGCGCTGCGGGGGCTGGGCAGGATTCCCTCAAAGGGGAAATCCTCCCCCAATACCGGCGCCAGCAGGCCCCGCACCTGAGCCTCCTTCAGTTGCATCTGTGCCGGGTAGGGCAGAGTCTGATAGGCACAGCCGCCGCAGCTTTCAAAATGGGGGCAGGGGGATTCCCGCTCCTCCGGAGCCGGCTCCAGCACCTGCTGCAGGCGTCCCTCCAGCCGCCGCTCTCCGCCTTTGGTCACCACCGCCGCAATCCGCTGGCCCGGCAGCACATTTTTTATAGTCATCTTTCGGCCTTCCACCGTCAGAATCCCCTTGTTGGGAAAATTCAGCCGCTCCACCCGGCCTTCCACCACGGTTCCTTTTTTCATGGGTCTCCTCCCCTGTTTCGGTCTTTTTCTTCCGCGGGCCCGGTTCCCTCCGGAAAGGGCCGCGCCGTTCTGCCTCTTTCATCCTGCCGGATGTTCCCAAAAAAAAAAAAAAGGGGCCGCCGCATTTCTGCAGCAGCCCACTGTCTTTCACCCAGCTTACTCTTCCGAATCCTTTTTCTCCTGAGGGGCATTCTCCTGAGGAGCCTCCTCCTCATCGTCCTCAAAGAACTCGTCCGCATCCTCGTCATCAAAGTAGATGTCATCATCAAACTCATCGAAATCATCTTTGATAAAGAAGCGGTATACACCGTAAGCGATTGCCGCTACCACGGTCACAATTCCCACGATTGCCAGAATCGTGCAGACCGTCTTTTTGGTCTTCTGCTCCTCATCCTGCCGGTGCAGAAGGCTGTTCAACTTACTGGCCGCCAGCATTTCTTCTACTTTTCCCATGGTACCTATTCACCCTTTCCTGGATCGATTTATAAAAGGCATCTCCTTTTTTCACACGACCCCTTTTACATGAAGATAGTATACCATCTTTCAGAAAATTTTACTATAAAAAACTGATTAAATTTTCCAAATATTTTCTTTTTTAAACGCCGTCAGACCTTTACCAGCTTGGCGAAGGAGGCAAAAAGCTTCTTCACGCCCACCCGGTCGAACTGAACCGTCACCTCAAAGTCCCGCTTGCCGTTCTCCACCTCCAGCACCGTGCCCTCGCCAAATTTCACATGGCGCACTCGGTCACCCTTGCCGTAATCCAGGCTGGAGGTTTTTTCCATGGAAAACTGCTTTCCCATGTAGGCCGCGGTGGTCTGGGAAGTGAGCACCACTGGCTTGGGCCGGTAGGTTCCCCCATGTCCCTTTTCCAGCGCCGCCGCCCCGCTGCTGCTTTTTACCACCGGCCGCCCTTCCCCTGCCAGCAGGGACTTGGGGATCTCCTCCACAAACCGGGAAACCCGGCTCATTCGCGTCTCCCCGTTGATCATCCGCTGACGTGCGGTGGTCAGGGTCAGTTCTTTCATAGCCCGGGTAATGCCCACGTAGCAGAGACGCCGCTCCTCCTCCAGATCCGAAGGATCATCGGAAAAGATGGAAAGGCTGCTGGGAAACAGTCCGTCCTCCATGCCGCTCAGATATACCCGGGGAAACTCCAGGCCCTTGGCGCTGTGGAGGGTCATCAGCACCACCCGGTTTTCCTGATCATCCAGGCTGTCCACCTCGGCCACCAGCGCCACCTCCTCTAAGAAACGGCCCAGGGCCCCGGTATCCTCCGGGTCATCTTTCAGCTCCGCCGTCTTGTTAACCAGTTCCTGTATATTCTCCAGCCGGGTCTGAGCCTCTATGGTCTCCTCCGCTTCCAACTCCTTCCGATATCCGGTAGCATCCAGAATGGTCTCCAGCAGATCTTTCACAGTCATAAAATCCGCCTGACTGCGGAAGGTCTGGATCTGATGGACAAACTCCCGGATTTTCAGCGCCGCCTTCCCCAGGGAAGGAATTTGTTCCGCCTGCTCCAATGCCTGGTAGAAGGAAAGCCCCTGCTCCCCGGCATACCCCATCACCTTGTTGATGGAGGTCTGGCCGATCCCCCGCCGGGGCACGTTGATGATCCGCTGCACCGCCAGGTCATCCTGACCATTGTCCACGGTCTTCAGATAGCACAGCAGATCTTTGATCTCCTTGCGCTGATAGAAGTTAACGCCGCCCACCAGCCGATAGGGCAGGTTGTGGGCTACGCATTTTTCCTCCAGGATACGGGACTGGGCGTTGGTCCGGTAGAGCACCGCGCACTGGCCGAAGGAGTAGGTATCCTGGTGCTTCAGAATATCCTTCACAATCCCCTCTGCCTCATCATAGGCCGTGTCGTACCGGCGCAGAGAAACCTTGGGCCCCTCCTCATTCTCCGTCCAGAGGGATTTTTCTTTTCTGCCCTGGTTATTCTGAATCACCTGGTTGGCCACCTGCAGAATATTTTTGGTGGAGCGGTAGTTCTGCTCCAGCCGGATTACCTTGGCGCCGGGGAAGGTCTCCTCAAAACTCAGGATATTCTGGATATTGGCTCCCCGAAATTTGTAGATGGACTGGTCGTCATCGCCCACTACGCACAGGTTTTTGTGGGAGGCCGCCAGCAGGGACAGCAAACGGAACTGAGCCGTGTTGGTGTCCTGGTACTCGTCCACCATAATGTACCGGAACCGCTGCTGGTAGTAGGCCAGCACGTCCGGCTCCCGCTGGAACAGCTCCACCGTCTTCACCAGCAGGTCGTCAAAATCCATGGCGTTGTTCTGCTTCAGCTGCTGCTGATACTCGCTGTAGATGTCGAAAATCCGGGTTTTCCGAAAATCCCCCGCCGCTTCCTTCTCAAAGGCTTCCGGGGAGATCAGCTCGTTTTTAGCCCAGGAAATCTGGCCCAGCATGGCCTTCTCCTTATAAATCTTGGGGTCCACGTCCAGCTTCTTTAAAACCTGTTTCATCAGGGTTTTCTGATCATCCCCGTCGTAAATGCTGAAATTGTTGGTGTAGCCCAGCAGATCCCCGTAGCGCCGGAGAATCCGCACGCACATGGAATGGAAGGTGGAAACCCAGACCTGGCTGGCCCCCTCACCTACCAGGCCGTCCACCCGCTCCCGCATCTCCGCCGCCGCCTTGTTGGTAAAGGTGATGGCCAGGATATTCCAGGGCGCTACATTCTTTTCATGGATCAGATAGGCAATCCGGTGGGTCAGGGCCCGGGTTTTGCCGGAGCCGGCCCCGGCCAGAATCAAAACCGGTCCCTCGGTGGCAAACACCGCCTCCCGCTGCCGGTCATTCAGGGTATCGTAAATGGTGTTCATCAATCTTCTCCTTTATCTTTCCTCTTTTTCTTGCCGGACTGCATTCCACGGACGCCCACCGTATTCCACGGTCCGCCTGCAGCGCAACGGCTCGCACAAAAACAGAGTTTCGCAAGCGAAACTCTGCTTTCCTCTTTTCCCATTCAGCCATTTCGGGCCCTTTCCGGAAACGCCCTTTCTATCCCCGCAGCTTCTGGCCGCAGTTGGGGCAGAAATTAGCGCCGTTTACGGCTGCCCCGCAGTTGGGGCAAAAGTTGGGTCCTGTACCGGAAGGCGCTGCTGCCGGGGCTTTCCCGCCAAAATTCTGCCGGATTGCCTGCCGGGCCAGCTCCTGCACCTCCTCCGGATAGGATACGTTCTGAATATAAAACGCGTCAATGGCAATACCGATATCCCGCATCCGCATATCCAGATCCTCACAAATACCCTTGGCAATCTCGGAGGAACTGGCCTGCAGATGGAAAATATCCTTCCCTTCCTGCACCACCCATTTCATCAGCAGCGGGTCCAGACAGGCCGCCACCCGCTCCCGCACATCCTGGATGGTATACCGCTGACGGACACCGGCCACCTGGTCAATCAGCGCAATGTAATCACAGACCCGGCACTGGAACGTTCCAAAAGCCCGGATAGGCAGCCCTCCAGGCAACCCCTCCACTGGGATGGTGATGGCGCCCCGGGTTCCCCATTTGACCGTAAAATCTTTGGTATTCACAAACAGCACCTCCGCCCGAAGCGCCGAGCGAATACCAAACCGGAAATTCTTCAGCGTGGAGAGCACCGGTACAATATCCGACTCAATATCATAGCTTCCCTCATCCTGGAAAATGCCCTCCAGTTTCCCGTCCATCAGAAATATCGCATCCTGCCCGGCCCGGATGACCAGGCGGCTGCCCTTTTTGATCTCCGTGTCCGGCCACTTCCAGAAAATGGTCTCGCTGTCAAATTCTTCCCACTCAATCACGGTGGGGCCGCCGAACAGTCCCATTTTATTTCCCCAGCTTTGCCTTCAGGGCGGCCAGCTCGTCATCCACCGCCGAGGTGGGCGCCTCGTCATACTTCTCCGTCAGAGCGTCAATCCCGTCCGGATTAGCGGCCGTCTTATTCAGCTCCGCCATGGCATTGGCCTCATCCAGCATCTTGTTGGCCTTGGCCTCCATCCGGTCAAAGGCGGACAGGTTTTCCTGGCTCCCCGCCACGCTGGCTCCAATCTTGTTGATTTTCTCCTGGGTTTTGGCCACCGCCACCTTGGCTTTCACCGCATCCCGTCGGGCGTTGAGGGAGGCAATGTCCTTGCAGAGCTTGTCGTGCATCTGCTTCATCTTGGCCGCATTCTCTGCCGCCGCCGCATAGGTCTGTGCCAGGCTAGCCCGGTTCTCCGTCAGCTGGCCTTTCTTTTCCAGGAATTTTCTGGCGTCGTCATCGTTTCCGGCCAGCACCGCCTTCTCCGCATATGTCTGCATTTTGGCGATCTCTTTGTCACAGTCATCCAGCGCCCGCTTGGCCCGGGTCTCCTCCGCCATAATGGAGGCGGTTTCCGCCTTCACCTTGCCCAGATCATCCTCCAGATTACGCAGGTACTGGTCGATCATCTTGGCCGGGTCTTCCATCTTGTCCAGCAGCGCATTGATGTTGGCCGACATAATATCCGAAAATCGTTGAATAATTCCCATAGTTCCATCCTCCTGACGGGTTTTTCTGGATCCGGCGCCGGAATCCCCCGGGCACCGCTGTTATCATCATACCATACTCCCCCAGGTCTGTCCATGGCTCTTTTCCGAAAATCTTCCCAAAATCCTTCCCAAAATCTTCCGAAAACCTTTCGTTGTGGGATACCGTTTTCCGTGCTATGATGTGAGTGAAAAACTTTCCACCGGCCCAGGCGCTGGTTTTCGGAAAGAAAATTTGTGTCTGTGAGGAGCCGCCATGCTTGCCTTTGCCGCTGTTTTACTATACCTGCTGTTCTGTTTCTACCTGTTTTTCCGTGGATTGGGATGGACCAGAACCTGCGCCGCCTTTTTTGGCTCCCGCTGGTTCCGTATTCCGGTCGGCATCCTGTTCTGGTTTCTGGCCACCACCCCCATCACCGCCTTCCTGTTTCAGAAAACGTTTCTCCACTTCCCCCTAAAAGCCCTGAGCAACTACTGGCTGGGCACTTTTCTCTACCTGACACTGCTTCTGCTGCTGGCAGACGGCATCCGTTTTCTGCTGACCATCACTCGGCTGGTTTCCCGGCAGCGGCTTCAAAACCGGCGTCTCCGGGCCGCCACAGGCGGCATGCTGCTCACCCTGGTTCTGGCCTTAAGCGTATACGGCTCCCTCCATGCCGACCACCTGTACCACACCGAGTACACAGTGACCGTCTCCAAAGACGGTGGCAAACATGCACAGCTGACGGTGGCCCTGGCCGCAGACCTGCACCTGGGCTACAACACCAGCATCCGGCATGTCCAGGAGCTGGTGGACCAGATCAACGCCATGGAACCGGATCTGGTCTGCCTGGCCGGAGACATTTTTGATAACGATTATGACGCCATTCCGGAACCACAGCGGCTGGCTGCCCTGCTGGGAAGCATCCGCAGTACCTACGGGGTCTATGCCTGCTACGGCAACCACGACCTGGATGAGCCGATTCTCATGGGCTTTACCTTTGACGGGAAACAGGAGCAGGCTGACGCCCGGCTACTGGATTTCCTGGAAACCGCCAACATCCAGCTGCTGGAGGACAAAGCCCTTCTCATCGACAACTCTTTCTACCTGGCCGGCCGGAAGGATTACAGCCGGGTCCGGAAGACCCAGGACACTCCGCGGCTGACCCCGGCTCAGCTGACCCAGGGCCTGGATCCGGAAAAACCGCTGCTGGTGCTGGACCATCAGCCCCGGGAACTGGCGGAATTGGAAGAGGCTGGTGCAGATCTGGTGCTCTCCGGCCATACCCATGATGGCCAGCTGTGGCCCTTCACCCTGCTCATAGATAGCTACTGGGAGAATCCCTGCGGCTTGCTGCAGAAAGGGAATATGACCTCCCTGGTCACCTCCGGCGCCGGGGTCTGGGGCCCTAACATGCGGGTGGGCACCCGCAGCGAGGTGGTGGAAATCCATCTGACATTTTCCGTCAATCCGAGCTTGTAATCTGGTTTGCAATACTATATAATGAGGCCATGGAGGTATACACAATGGCACATTCTGAAGAATTTACCAAGCTGCTGGAAAAGTTTGGGAAGCTGGCCTACATTAAGCCGTCCATGCTTCCCAACATTGATTTATACATGGATCAGGTGACCACCTTTATGGATGATAAGCTGGCGGAGTTCAAGCGCCATCCCGAGGATAAGATTCTCACCAAGACCATGATCAACAACTACACCAAGAATAACCTGCTGCCTCCTTCCGAGAAAAAAAAGTACAGCCAGGAACACCTTTTGCTGCTGATCTTCATCTACTATCTGAAGAACATCCTCTCCATCAACGACATCCAGACGCTGCTGGAACCGCTGAATGAGCAGTATTTTGGCAAGAGCGAAAGCCAGGGGCCCAGCCTGAAAGATATTTACCGGGATATTGTCCACCTGGAGACCCAGATGTTCCGCCCGTTTTACAAGGACATCCTGGGAAAAATCCAGCTGGCGGAAAAATCTTTCCTGGAGATGCCCGAGGAGTCCCGGGAATACCTGCAGAACTTTGCCATGGTCTGCATGCTGGGTTTTGACGTGTACCTGAAAAAGCAGATGATTGAGACCATCATTGACGATATGAAGGAAAAGGAAGATAAGGGGAAGAAGGAAAAGTAAAAGGGGGGCGGTATCAACCAGCCTCCCCTTTTTCAATTCCTTCCACCCATAGAATCCTCTTCCGCAGCTTCCGGCTCCCAAAGGGCGCCGCAAACAGTAGCGCCTTGCACACATTGTCCGCAATCATGCAGAGCCACACGGCCTGCAGCCCCAGCCCCCAGTGGCGGACGCAGAGGAAGGTCAGCAGAATCCTCACGCCCCACATGCCGATGCTCTCCACCACAAAAGCATACCGGGTCCGGCCCAGGCCGTAAAAAATCCCCTCCAGCACCACCATCAGGCCAAAGAACGGCTCGGAGAGGGCCACCAGCCGGAGCATCTCCGCCCCCAGGGACACCACCTCCGGCACCGGGGAAAACAGCCACATCAGCGGTTTCGCTCCCCAGAACAGAACCAGGCCGCTGACGCACATCACCGCCACCGTCAGCAGCACGCACAGCGCCCCCACAGACCGCAGCTTCCGGCTGTCCCCTTCCCCCCGGGCGCTGCCGATGAGGGTGGAGGCCGCCGTGCGCAGCCCGTATCCGGGGACATAGAAGATGGTCTCTGCGGTCACTGCTATGGAGTGGGCCGCAAATATGGTGGTTCCCATGCCGGAGACCAGCCCCGCAAACACCACGTAGCCCCGGCAGGAAACCACGCTGGTCCCCAGCACCGGGAGGCCCACCTCCGCGCACTCCCCCAGCAGCCGGCGCTCCAGGGAAAAGCCCTTTCCTTCCAGCTGCAGAGCCTCATTGCGGCGGCAGGCCAGAAGCATGAGGATGCCGGACAGGGCGTAGGAGACGGCGGAGGAGATGGCCGCCCCGGCCACCCCCAGCCCCGCCTGGTAGATCAGCAGGTAGTTTCCCACAATGTTCAGCCCGTTGGAGGCCATGCTGATCAGCAGCGGCGTCCGGGTGTCCTGCACCGCCCGCAGAGTGGCGCCCAGGATAGTGCTCATGGACCGGAACAGCATGGGAAGGCTGATGATAAAGAAATAGCGGGAGGCGGTTTCCTGAATGGCCGGCTCCGCCCCCATCCACACGGGGATCCAGGGGCACAGGGCCACGGAGACCGCTCCCAGGACCAGCCCAAAGACTCCTGCCAGAAACAGGGCCTGCTGGGCCAGCTTCCGCACCTGCTGTCGGTCGCCGGCCCCGGAAGCCCGGGAGATCAAAATCAGCATGGCTGTGCCAATGGCACCGGGCACGCTGTTGACCAGCCAGGTGACGTTGGTGGTAATGCTCACCGAGGCGGTGGCCTGCTCCCCCAGCTGGCCCACCATGGCCGTATCCACATACTGGAGCAGGGTGGAAAGCACCTGCTCCAGTATGGTGGGAATGGACAGCGTTAAAATACTCCGAAGCAGCAGGCCCCGGTCCGGCGTGGAAAGAAGTGAACGTTTTTCCATGGCCGCTTACACACCGGCGTTATTTCCAGCGTGCTCCGGCCCACTGCCGCTCTCCGCACTGCCGTTTTCCAGGTCCGTCTGGACAATCTCCTCCTTGGCATGGGGATCATCCCGGATGATCTCTCCCACCCGGGGCACCTGAATCCGCCCTTCCGTGGGATTTTTAATGCTGATCACCGGCGTGGTGACCGTGGCCTCCACCTGGGATTTCTCAAAGCAGAGGTCCGCCTCCTCCATCTGGCAGTCCACCAGCTTCAGCTTCTTGCAGTAGCACAGAGGCTGGGTGCCGATGATCTTGCAGGGGATCAGGGTCAGGCCCTCGGAATACCAGCCCAGGTACTCCCCCTTGACCACGCTGTCCCGGACCGTCACATTTTTGGCATGCCAGAAGGCGTCCTTGGTGTCAAACCGGCAGTTCTCAAACATCGCGTTCTCAATATACTGAAAGGAATACTTTCCCTTGAACGTCACGTCCGTAAAGCGCAGGTTCTCCGAGTGCATCATAAAATACTCGCTCTCCGCGGTGCAGCGGCACATTTCCATATTGCGGACAGACCAGCCGAACTCCGGTGAAAGAATATCGCAGTCCTCCATCACCACATCGCTGCACTCCCGCAGCGCCTTGATCCCGTGGAGCTTGCTGTCCCGGATGGTAATATGGTCCGAATACCACAGAGCCGCCCGGCATAGCTCCGTCATCTCCGTATTCTGGATCACCAGCCGGTGATCGTACCAGAAAGGATAACGCAGGTTGCAGAATACATGGTCCACCCGGATGTCGCTGCTCTCCTTCAGGGCACGCTCCTGATCCATTTTCTGCTTTTCAATAATTTTCATGAGTTTTTCCCCCTATTTGCTCTCGGTTATTTTTCAAATTTTCAAAGCAAGTACAACAAAGCCCTCTGACACCATCCGGTATCAAAGGGCTATTTCCGTGCCTGGAGGGATTCGAACCCCCGACCCACGGCTTAGAAGGCCGTTGCTCTAT